>JAZORJ010000001.1:0-9751 GCA_045656525.1 Faecousia sp.
GCCGATGCAGGTGGCCGCACCGCCGAAAGGCTCAATCTCCGTGGGGTGGTTGTGGGTCTCATTTTTGAACATGAGAAGCCACTCCTGATTCTCCCCGTTGACCTTTGCGGTCAGCCGGATGGAGCAGGCATTGATTTCCTCGCTCTCGTCCAATTCCGGGAGCAGGCCCCGTTTTTTCAAGGTTTTTGCGCCGATGGTGGCAATGTCCATCAGCGTTTGCGGCCGCGCCGCGGCCTTTTCTTCTCCGTAGACCTCCACCCGGGCGGCCAAATACCGCTCATAAGCGGCCTGCACAGCCGGATCATCGATCTTCACATCGTCAATGTGAGTGGAGAAAGTGGTATGCCGGCAGTGGTCAGACCAGTAGGTGTCCACCACCCGGATCTCCGTAATAGTGGGATCCCGGTGTTCCTCTGCGGCAAAATAATTCTGCAAAAATTTCAGATCATCCAAGTCCATAGCAAGGCCCAAACTGTCCAGCAGTTCTGCCAGTGCCTTTTCGTCCATGGAAATAAAGCCGGCCACGGCGGCGACGCTCTGGGGGACGGCATACTCCACCGCCAGCGTTTCGCATTTTTCCAGACTTGCTTCCCGGCACTCCACCGGATTGATCACATGCTTTTTAATGGCGGCAATATCCGCTTCACTCAGCTGTCCTTCCAGCACATAGACCTTGGCGGAGCGAACGGTGGGACGCTCGCATTGTCCCAGAATCTGAATACACTGTGCCGCAGAATCCGCCCGCTGATCAAACTGACCGGGCAGGGGCTCTACTGCAAAAACGATCTGTCCGTCAGGCGCAGTATCGGAAACATCATCCACCTGCGGCTCGGAAAATACCGTATTTACCGCATAGGAAAAGAGTTTTTCGTCCAAATTTTCCGCATCGTAGCGGTTCAGCACACGGATGCCGGACAACCCCTTGATCTGCAAAAATTCCTGCACTTCCCGGAGCAGGCCGTCGGCCTCGTGGGTCTGGCCCGGCTTTTTCTCTACATATACACGATATACCATGGAATTTCCTCCCAGTTATCTTGTTTTTGCCTGCAAGGCACGCTTACTGATGTCACTTCTGCGGTAGGCCCCTTGGAATTTCACGCCATCGGACAGGCGATAGGCTTCTTGTACCGCATTTTCCAAGCTGTCTGCCACAGCGGTGGTGCCGGTGACACGGCCGCCGGAGGTGACCAGCTTTCCATCTTGCAGCTGTGCGCCGGCCACATAGGTATGTGCCGCGGCTTCTGCAGTCATGGTGATTTCAAAGCCCTTGGGATAGCTCTCCGGATAGCCGCCGGAGGCCAAAATCACGCAGCAGGCATGCTCCTGTGCAAATTTCACTTCCGTTTCCGCCAACGTACCATTGGTACAGGCTTGCATGACCGTCAGCAGGTCGCTTTCCAGCAAAGGCAAAACCACCTGCGTTTCCGGATCACCGAAACGGCAGTTGTATTCGATGACCTTGGGGCCGTTGGGGGTGAGCATCAAGCCGAAGTACAGACAGCCCTTGAAGGTTCTCCCCTCGGCATTCATAGCGGCAATGGTAGGTAGGAAGATTTCTTCCATACACTGCGCTGCAATTTTTTCTGTGTAATAGGGGTTGGGAGCAACCGTTCCCATGCCGCCGGTGTTCAGGCCGGTGTCGTTGTCGCCGACCCGCTTGTGGTCCATGGACGATACCATAGGCTTGACCACTTTGCCGTCGGTAAAGGCCAGAACAGACACTTCCGGGCCGGTGAGAAATTCCTCAATAACCACAGTAGAACCGGATGCACCGAATTTGGCATTTGCCATCATGTCGGTGACTGCTTCCACGGCTTCTTCCCGGGTCTGGGCAATGATCACGCCCTTGCCCAAAGCCAGTCCGTCCGCCTTGACCACGGTGGGGATGGGTGCGGTTTTTAAGTATTCCAAAGCCTTGGAAAGCTCTGTGAAAATTTCGTAGGATGCGGTGGGGATGCCGTACTTTTTCATCAGATTCTTGGAAAAAGCCTTGCTTCCCTCAATAATAGCCGCCTTGGCATCCGGGCCAAAGCAGGGAACGCCTGCGGCATTGAGCTTATCCACACAGCCCAAAACCAGAGGATCATCCGGGGCGACAACCGCATAGTCGATGGCATTTGCCACCGCAAATTCCACGATCTTGTCGATATCCGTTGCACCGATGGGCACGCAGGTGGCATCTGCGGCAATGCCGCCATTGCCCGGCAGGGCATAAATGGCGGACACTGACTTGTTTTCTTTGAGTTTTTTGATGATGGCGTGTTCACGACCACCACTACCGACAACCAGTAAATTCATAGAAATCTCCTATAATTGCTGTCATTGCGAGCCAGTGTGCACACTGGCGTGGCAATCTCCTGGACATCTTGGAAACCTTTGGGGATTGCCACGGTCGCTTCGCTCCCTCGCAATGACATACTACTTCTTAGTGATGGAACAATCTCATGCCGGTAAAGGCCATGGCGATATCCTTCTTGTTGCATTCTTCAATGACCAAATCATCCCGGATAGAGCCGCCGGGCTGGGCGATGTACTTCACGCCGGAAGCATAGGCACGCTTGACATTATCCGCAAAGGGGAAGAATGCATCACTGCCCAAAGCCACATCCTGCCGGGAAGACAGCCATGCACGCTTATCTTCCTCGGTCAGACGCTCCGGCTGGCAGGTGAAGTAGTTCTGCCAAATGCCGTCGGCACACACATCTTCTTCGTTGCCGTTGATGTAACCATCAATGACATTGTCCCGGTTGGGACGACCCAGATCCTCCCGGAAAGGCAGATTCAGCGTCTTGGGATGCTGACGCAGGAACCAAGTGTCGGCCTTGCCGCCTGCCAGGCGGGTGCAGTGGACACGGGACTGCTGACCTGCGCCCACACCGATGGCCTGTCCGTCGTAAGCAAAGCAAACGGAATTACTCTGGGTGTATTTCAAAGTGATCAGCGCAACGATCAGGTCGATTTTTGCGCTTTCGGGGATATTCTTGTTCTCGGTAACGATGTTTTGAAGCAGACTCTCGTCGATCTTGAAATTGTTTCTGCCCTGCTGGAAGGTGATACCGAAAACCTGCTTGGTCTCCTGCTGGGCAGGGACAAAGTTAGGGTCAATGGCCACCACATTGTAGCCGCCCTTGCGCTTGGTTTTGAGGATTGCCAAGGCTTCTTCCGTGTAGCCGGGGGCAATCACGCCGTCGGACACTTCCCGGGCGATGAGTTTTGCCGTCAGCTCGTCGCACACATCGGACAGGGCCACCCAGTCGCCGAAGGAACACATACGATCCGCACCACGGGCACGGGCATAGGCGCAGGCCAGAGGGCTTTCGTCCAGACCCTCGATGTCATCCACAAAACAGGCCTTTTTCAGCTCCATGGGCAGAACTTTGCCCACAGCGGCGGAAGTGGGAGAAACATGCTTGAAAGAAGTTACAGCCACCATACCGGTAGCCTCCTTCAATTCCTTGACTAGCTGCCAGGAGTTCAGCGCATCCAGAAAATTGATGTAGCCGGGTCGGCCGTTGAGGATGGTGATGGGAAGTTCGCTTCCATCGTGCATATAGATTTTGGACGGCTTCTGATTGGGATTACAGCCGTACTTTAATTCAAATTCATTCATTTCTGTGCCCTCCTCAAATGTGCTTATTGATGATTCTCTGTTCTTTTTCACCGGTTGCCAGATCGGTATACCGGACGAACAGGGAAATTTTATTGGCTTCGTTGAGATTTTCCCACAGTTCAGTGGTGAATGCATCGATGTCCTGCGGGACGGAGACACGCTCCGGTTCACCTTGGAATATGCGAATGACGGGATTTCCGTCGCATACATAGGTGTGCAGGAAGTGACCCAAGCCCGCCTTGGCAGGATACTCATAGAAGAACCGGGCGCAGTCCGTACCCTCGGGATCGTTGGCTTTCAGAATGGACATTTTGTAACTGCCATTGCCGGATTGCAAGCCGGAAATACGGGGCGTC
The DNA here is from genome assembly GCA_045656525.1 of Faecousia sp. GTDB lineage: Bacteria > Bacillota > Clostridia > Oscillospirales > Oscillospiraceae > Faecousia. The sequence goes on from JAZORJ010000001.1 coordinate 3,967, forward strand.
CAGTTGGGGCCGTCATCTTCAAAACAGCGGGTGCGCAGAGCGGCTTCCCAGCTCTCGCCCTGAGCCAGATACTCCCAAATGGTATCTGTCTGATCGCCGTTGGACACGATCAGGCCGCAGCCGGCCTCCCGGGCAGGATGGTAGATGATCAGATGGGGGTCTTTCATCAGACTGGGATCAAAGGCTTCTGTGCGGATGCCGTCCGGCTCCTGCACAAAAATGCGGTTACGGGAATTGACGGAACGGCCCATGATGAAGTAAGCGGCAACCGCTTTCTTGCCGTCGGGGGTGACACCCAAAACGATGCCTCGGCCGGGGTATGTGTTATCTTTCAGCTTTTCCGCCATGGTGGCGACTTCGTAAACGTTCATTAACTTACCTCCGTATCGTATACCCTCCCCCGGGGGGAGGGTGGATTTTTGCGAAGCAAAAAGACGGGTGAGGAACGGCGGCAGAACAGAGATTGGAATATGCCTATACGTTGGCAAAAGTCCAAGGTTACCGCCCGCATTCCTCATCCGCCCCAGTTTGCGAACTGGGGCACCTTCCCCTCGGGGGAAGGCTTTATATCTGTGCACAAACTTTTTCAGCGGCCTGAGGAAGCAGAATCCATTCCGCCTGCTCCATGACCCGTTTTTGCAAAATTTCCGGGGTGTCTCCCGGCAGAATTTCCACCGCCTTTTGGGCGATAATCTCACCGCCGTCGGGAATTTCGTTGACAAAATGCACCGTTGCGCCGGTGACTTTAACACCGTAATCCAATGCGGCCTGATGGACGCGCAGTCCATAGAAACCCTCGCCGCAAAAGGCCGGGATTAGACTGGGGTGAACATTCAAAATCCGCTTGGGGTAGTGGGATGTAAATTTTTCTGTCAAAATGGTCATAAACCCGGCCAAAATGATGATGTCGATGTGGCTTCCGTCCAGAATTTCCATGAGTTTTGCTTCAAAAGCCTCTTGACTGCCCAGCTCCTTTTTGACCACCACTTCTGTGGCGATTCCGGCCTTTTGTGCCCGTTCCAGCGCATAAGCACCGGCTACATTGGAAATCACCAATTCGATTTTTCCGCTTTTCAGCACACTGCCCTGCGCATCGATCAGTGCTTGCAAATTCGTGCCGCCGCCGGAAACCAAAACTGCGATCCGCGCGCTCATTTGAGAATCACCTGCTCATCCGCTTGGATAATTTTGCCGATCACATAGGCGGTCTCGCCGTTTGCGGCAAGGATTTCCAAAGCCTCGTCAACCCGTTCAGCCGGGACGACAATGCTCATACCCACACCCATATTGTAGGTGTTGTACATATCCCGCTCGGGGATGTTGCCGGTCTTGGCCAGCAGATCGAAAATCGGCAGAACCCGGATGGACGCCTTGTCAATTTCCGCACACAAGCCCTTGGGAATGGAGCGGGGAATATTTTCGTAGAAACCGCCACCGGTAATGTGGGAAATGCCCTTCACATCCACCTTTTCCAGCAGAGCCAGCACGGACTTGACATAGATCTTGGTGGGAGTCAGCAGGGTTTCCGCAATGCTCTTGCCGCCCAGCTCGTCATTGGGCACATATAGAGAATCGGGGTTATTGTCGATATCGAATACCTTACGGCACAGGGAAAATCCGTTGGAATGGATGCCGGTGGAGGCAAGGCCAATCACCACATCCCCTGCCTGCATCCGGGTGTTGTCCAGAATCTTCTTTTTGTCCACGATGCCCACCGCAAAACCGGCCAGGTCGTAGTCTTCTACGGGCATCAAACCGGGATGCTCAGCCGTTTCGCCGCCAATCAGCGCTGCGCCGGACTGGACACAGCCCTCTGCCACACCGCCTACGATTTCAGCAATTTTCTCGGGAATATTCTTGCCGCAAGCGATGTAGTCCAGGAAAAACAGGGGCTTTGCGCCGCAGCATATAATGTCGTTGACGCACATAGCCACCGCATCGATACCGATGGTGTCATGCTTGTCCATCAAAATGGCCAGCTTGACTTTCGTGCCACAGCCGTCCGTGCCGGAAACCAGTACCGGTTCTTCCATGCCGGCAATGGGCAGACCAAAACAGCCGCCGAAGCCGCCCACATCATCCAGACAGCCTTCGTTTTTTGTGCGTGCAATATGCTTTTTCATCAGTTCCACAGCCTTGTAGCCGGCAGTGATGTCCACACCGGCGGCGGCATAACTGGCAGATTGGGAGTTCTTATGATCCATAATGATGCTCCTTTCATTCCTTGCCATTCCAGCAGTAGGTGCAAAGCCTGCACTTATCCATGCCGATGGCCTTGACAACGCCGTCCACCGTTTGGAATCCCAAGGATGCAAACTTAAACTTTTCACAAATCGCCTTACGCATGGCCTTGCCCCGCTCCGTATCGCCGTCGGCGTACTCATCCAGGTGCTTAAAACCCTCTTCCCCTTCCAGTTCCATGATCACACGACGGGAAATCAAATCCATGTCGCTGGTATTTCGAGAGAAATTCAGATATTTACAGCCATACATAATGGGCGGGCAAGCCGAGCGCATATGCACGGAAGCAGCGCCGTTTTCATATAAAAATTCCACGGTTTCTTGAAGCTGTGTACCGCGGACAATGGAATCATCCACAAACAGCAGGTTCTTGTCCTTGATCAGATCATGTACCGGGATTTGCTTCATCTTGGCTACCTTTTTCCGGTCCGACTGCCGGGCAGGGGTAAAAGACCGGGACCAAGTGGGGGTGTATTTGATAAATGCCCGGGCAAAAGACTTGCCGGTACGGTTGGCGTAGCCGATGGCATGAGGCGTACCGGAATCGGGCACGCCGCCCACACAGTCGATATCCATGCTCCGGCCTTGTTCCATATCCCGCTCAGCCATGGTTGCGCCGTTACGATAGCGCATAGCTTCCACATTGATACCCTCGTAAGTGGAGGTGGGATAACCGTAATAACTCCAAAGGAATGCGCACATTTTCATTTTATCGCCGGGTTTTGCCAGCTGGGTCATGGAATCCGGAGACAGCTCTACAATTTCGCCGGGGCCCAGCTCGCAGACTTTTTCATAGCCCAGCTTGGTGAAGGCGAATTCTTCAAAGGATGCGCAGTAGCCATCCTCGCTTTTGCCGATCTGTACCGGAATGCGGCCCAGTTTATCCCGGGCGGTGATCAGCGTACCCCGGTCGGTAAGAATCAGAACATTGACAGTTCCTTCCACGATGGATTGGGCATACTGAATACCCTCTACAAAATCCTTTTTCCGGTTGATGAGGGCAGCCACCAATTCTGTGGAATTGACCTTGCCGCCGGTCATGGCATCAAAATAGCCGCCATGGTCCGCCATCACCTGCTGGATAAGCGCGTCGGCGTTGTTCACCACGCCCACGGTGGTTATGGCGTATGTACCCAAATGAGAACGGATCAGCATGGGCTGGGGATCCGAGTCGCTGATACAGCCGATGACGGATGTTCCCTGCATCTCGTCAAAAATATGCTCGAACTTTGTGCGGAACGGAGCGTTTTCTATGCTGTGAATCTTCCGTTGCAGGCCGATTTCGGCATCCCAAGCGGCCATGCCGCCCCGACGGGTGCCCAAATGGGAGTGGTAATCCACTCCGAAGAACACATCCATCATACAGTCGCATTTGGATGCGATTCCAAAAAATCCTCCCATGGAGTTTTCTCCTTTTCAGAAATTAAGCGAAGAACAGCTTGTTGAGCGTCATGGGATCGACATACTGTCCATCCTTGTAAACCCGCATATTACCGGAAGCGATCTCGTCAATGAGCATCACATTGCCATTGGGGTCGTAGCCAAACTCAAACTTGATGTCGTACAGGTCAAGGCCCTTTGCTTTCAGATCATCGGCAACGATCTTGGTGATCTTCTGGGTCATGTCCTTCAAATCGTCGTACTGCTGGGCAGTCATGACACCCAGATCCACCAAGCCGTCCTTGGTGACCAGCGGATCGCCCTTTTCGTCATTCTTGAAGGTGGTCTCCACATATGCAGGCAGGTCCTGGCCCTCTACGCAGTAGTCAGAGTAGCGACGGTAGAAAGAACCCACGGCCTTATAGCGGCAGATGACTTCCAGACCCTTACCGAACACCTTGGCGGGCAGAACTTCCATGGTGGTGTTGTTCAGATCCGCAGACACATAGTGGGTCAGAATGCCGGCGGCATTGATCTTCTCGAAGAAGTAAATAGACATTCTCAAATTTACATCGCCCACACCTTCGATGGTCAGGCCGACGGTGTTTTCACCGGGGTCAAACACGCCGTCCTTGCCGGTGCAGTCGTCCTTGAACAGGAGCAGACAGTTGCCGTTGGGCAGGGCGTAAACATTCTTGGTCTTACCGGTGTACAGAAGCTGAAGATCTTTCATAGTTAATTACCTCTTTCTGAAGTTTATTGTATCGGTATGTAGGGGCGGCCATTGGCCGTCCGCTATCACGCTATAACCATTTTGCAAGCGGACGAGCGATGCTCGCCCCTACAAATCATTACTGCAGTGCGGCGTCTTTTGCCAGCACTTTTTCGGCGTCTGCCTGGCGCTTGGCGTCCAGCTTCGCGGCCAGGTCTTCCTCGGTGATGGCCAGCATCTCGATGGCAAGCAAAGCGGCATTGACTGCACCATCCACAGCTACTGTGGCCACAGGAATGCCGGAGGGCATCTGCACAGTAGACAGAAGGGCGTCAATGCCGTTTGTAAAGGTTGTAGATTTCATAGGGATACCAATGACAGGCAAGGTGGTATTGGCAGCCAAGGCGCCTGCCAAATGAGCCGCCATACCAGCCGCGGCGATGATGACGCCGAAACCGTTACGACGGGCATTTGCGGAAAAATCCCGGGCCTGCTCAGGGGTGCGGTGAGCGGAGTAAACGTGCATTTCGTAGGGTACGCCGAAGGTGCGCAGTGTGTCTGCGGCCTTCTGCACTACCGGCAGATCGCTGTCACTTCCCATAATGATGGCAACTTTTTTCATAAAAAACCTCCATTCAACAAAAAATGGGCGCACTTTCCCGCCGTAATGGGAAAAGTGTGCCCAGACGGTCGGCTGTTCACGCAAGTCCCTGCACCACGTGGTGCTCCACTGATCCGTCAGGCGCAGGTTGCGTTCGGTTGTGATTTGATTATACCATAAGCACCGTGTAGTCGTCAACTTGTGAAGCCGCCAGTTTCTGACAATTTTTTGTATGTCTGGCTGTGAATTTTGACAAATTTTCTCACTACCTTCCCCCGGGGGAAGGTGTTGGCGAATTCCAAGATTGCATGTTCTTTCCAAAGGATGTATAATAACACAAAAAGAAAGGGGGCATTCCATGAAAGCCGATTGTCATATGCATATGGTTTTGGACGGGGTTGACTGGAAAACATCCATTGCCCGTCATAAGGATTCGCCCCATATCCCCACCATCCGCCACGCCCTTTCCCTTTACCGGGAGCAGGGCTATACCTACCTGCGGGACGGGGTGACCGCTGGGGCGTAGGTGCCACCGCCCGGGCCATCGCGCCGGAATACGGCATCACCTACCGCACGCCCCTTGCGCCCCTTTGCAAAGTCGGGCACTACGGCAGTTTTATCGGCGCGGTGTACGAAAATTTCCTTGAATACACCGCCTTGGTTCAAAGCCACCGGGAAAAGGGCGGGAATTTTATCAAGATCATGATCTCCGGGCTGATGGATTTTGACCGTGCCGGGGTATTGACCGAGGACGGCCTGTCCGCAAGCGAGATCAAGGAGCTGATCCACATCGCCCACGAGGAGGGTTTTTCCGTAATGGCGCACTGCAACGGTGCGCGCACCATGGAAGC
>JAZORJ010000002.1:0-7889 GCA_045656525.1 Faecousia sp.
CAAGGAGAACACGGCGTGGGCCGGGTCATCGCCCGTCCCTTTGTGGGTACGCCCGGCAATTTCAAGCGGACGGCCAATCGCCACGATTTCTCCTTGGAGCCGCCGAAGGACACCATTCTGGATGTGCTGAAAAAGGCCGGCAAGGCCTCCATCGGCGTGGGCAAGATCTATGATATCTTTGCCGGCCGGGGCACAACGGAGCATGTGTATAATCAGTCCAACGCCAACGGCATGGAGCATACCCTGCGCTATGCTGATCAGGATTTCGAAGGCCTGTGCTTCGTGAATCTGGTGGATTTCGACATGGTCTACGGCCATCGCCGGAATATCGACGGCTACGCCGAGGCTCTCAGTGAATTCGACGCATGGCTGCCCGGCTTTATGGAAAAGCTGGGTGATGAGGATGTGGTGATGATCACCGCAGACCATGGCTGTGACCCCGGTTACACCGCCACCACCGACCACACCCGGGAATGCGTGCCCCTGCTGATTTTGGGTAAGGGTATCCAAAATGTGAATCTTGGTACCCGGGATAGCTTTGCGGACATCGCTGCCACGGTGGCGCAGATGCTGGATGTAGAGCTGGACACTCCCGGTAAGAGCTTTATGGAGGAGATCCTATGACACCTGAAAAGCTTTGCGAATTGGCCAAAGAAGCCATGACCCACGCTTATGCCCCCTACTCCGGCTACAAGGTAGGCGCAGCACTTCTGTGCGCAGACGGCACGGTGTACCAAGGCTGCAACATTGAAAACGCGTCCTACTCCCCCACCAACTGCGCCGAGCGCACCGCGTTCTTCACCGCCATCTATGATGGCAAGCGGGATTTTTCCGCCATCGCCATCTGCGGCGGCAAGGACGGCGTGATCACCGGCACATTTCCTCCCTGCGGCGTATGCCGTCAGGTGATGCGGGAATTCTGCCCTCAGGATTTTAAGGTCTACATGATCACCCCGGACGGGTATGAGGAACGCACCTTGGCCCAGCTTCTGCCGGATAGTTTTTCTCTGTAAAACAGGAAATCGCCCCACATTCGTGGGGCGATTTTTTATTCTGCATTGTTTTGCTTGGGTTTATGATGACGGTGACGGTTGCGGCGATGATTGTTCTTCTTTTGCTGACCGTCGCCTTGGGCCGGTTCTGCCTTGGGTGTCTCCGCCTTGGGAGCTTCCTGCTTGGGTGCAGTCTCCTTGTTTTCACCACGGTTCTTGTTGCGATTGCGGTTGCGGCGGTTGCGCTTGGGCTTATCCTCCGCTGCCGCTTCCGGCTGGGTCTTTTCATCCGGGGCGGCCGCTTCCTCGGCTACATCAAAATACTTAATCGGTGACATAAACGCCGCAGGCTCCTCATAGCGCACACGCTTCCCTGCTCCGGAAATAGGTGCCAGATCCTCGGGAATGGGGGGATCGTTTTTCTTGGCCTTGCCGCTCCGCAGAACGGCGATCTCGTCGTTGCGACAGCTCACAATTGTCTCCGGCTCTTTTTCCATACGCACCTTGACCCGCTGACGGAGAAGATCCACATCCACGATGGTGCCACGACCCTCGGGGGTATCTACAAAAGAGTCCATCTTGGGCGCGGAGCGCAGCAGATCTTCATAGGCGTCCTGCTCATATTTCAGGCAGCACATCAGCCGACCGCAGGTACCGGAAATTTTGGTGGGATTCAGGCTGAGATTCTGTGTTTTGGCCATTTTGATGGATACGGGCTGGAAATCATCCAGAAAACTGGTGCAGCAGAAGGGGCGGCCGCAAATGCCCAGTCCGCCTACCATCTTCGCCTTGTCCCGGACACCGATCTGGCGCAGTTCAATGCGGGTATGGAAGTGGGATGCCAGATTTTTCACCAGTTCCCGGAAATCCACCCGCTCGTCGGCGGTGAAGAAAAACAGGATTTTGCTGCCGTCAAAGGAACATTCAGCACTGACCAGCTGCATGTCCAGACCGTATTCGGCGATCTTCTCCATGCAAACCTCGTAGGCCTTCTTCTCGGTCTCCAAATTCTCGGCAATAACCCGTTCATCATGGGCGGTTGCCTTGCGGACCACGGGCCGCAGGGGGGTAACCACATCCTTCTCGGGAATGTGATGGTTGCCGCCGGCAACGATACCGAACTCCAAACCCCGTGCGGTATCGATAATCACATGGTCACCGGTCTTGCATTTTTGCCCGTTGGGGGAGAAAAAGTAGATTTTCTGCCCGGTGCGGAACTGAATGTCCACAACCTCAACGGCAGTATTTTTAATTTCTTCCATAGGTATTACTCCTTAGTTGTTTATCGTAACTGCCAGACCAAATATCCGCAGATGGCTGCGGGGGAAACATTGCTTTGGCCATAGGCGATGGTTTTTTGTAAATGGTTGATCGCCTGCATCAGCTCCTGAGAGCTGCGCTGGGATGCGATGGTTTTGGTCACGGAATGGAGCGCACGCATGCCGCTTCGGCAGGCTAGTGCCTCTTCCAGCAACGCCACCCAGCTTTCCAGCAGGGGCAGCAGCTGATCCCGTTTGTTTTTTTCCATGGATGCCAGAACTTTCGTCAATTCCAAGGCATTTTTGTTGGCAAACGCCTCTAAAAACTGCTCGGTTTGGGGCGGCAGGGATGCGCCCTCTGTGAGCAAAGTTCTTGCCTGTCCTAAGTAGCCGCCGCTCCGGGCGATGGCCGCCGCCAATGCATCGGCGGATGCCTGGGGAAATTCCTTGGACAGCACTCCTGTGAGGGTGTCCGGAGAAAGGGCGGAAAGGGCCAGCTCCGTGCAACGGGAGCGGACCGTGGGCAATAATTGCTCCGGATTATTGCTCAGCAGCAGAAAAACGCAGTGTTTCGGCGGTTCTTCAAAAATTTTCAGCAGGGCGTTCTGCCCTTCAATACCCAGCTCCTGTGGGAAAATATAGACCTTATAATCACTTTCGTTGGGCAGGATGTACATATCCTCCCGAGCCTGACGCACCAGCTTGACCGCTACATTTTTGTGATCCGGGTCATCCACAGTGATCACATCCGGGTGGTTATTTTCCATCACTTTCCGACAGGCATTGCAGGAAAAACAGGGCCTTTGGGTGTCTGCGCACAAAATGGCGGCGGCCAACAGCCGGGCCAAGGTGTGCTTTCCGGAACCAACCGGACCGGAAATGAGGTAAAAATGAGAAATACGGCCCTTGCCCAGACTGCTTGTTAAGTTTTGTTTCAGCCGGTCATTGCCCAGCAATTTCTCAAAGGCCATACTTTTCTCCTTTTGGTAAGATTATCCCCAAAGAGCGGACAGCATGGGAATGACCTGCTTCTTCCGGCTCATAACATGGGGTAGGAACAGCGTATTTTCCTTAGGTGTCATATTGAATGCTTGTTGGATGATCTCGTCATCACCCAGATAAATGATCTGCGTGCCCTCCAACAAAACATCGGTGAGCATCAAAATGATCATGGAGAAGCCCTTCTTCTGGCGAAGCAGGCGCATTTCCTCCAAAAATTCTTCCTTGCGTTCCAGCATTTTGGGGCTGTCCACGCAGGTGATCTGGGATACCGCCAGATCGTGGCCGGCAATGTGGAATTCCTTGTAGTCGGACATGAGAAGATCCTGTACAGTCTTGGAATCCAGCGAGGCGGAGAAAATTTCCCGTCCCAATTCGTCCAGCGACACATTGGCGATCCGGGCCATGCGCTCGGCCGTCCGACGGTCTTTCTCCGTGCAGGTGGGAGATTTGAACATGACCGTGTCAGAAAGAATGGCCGCCGCCATCATGCCCGCCATCTTGGCCGAGGGCATCAAGCCCCGATCCTGAAACATGCTTGCAATGATGGTGTTGGTAGAGCCCACGGGCTCGTTGCGGACATAGATGGGGTTGGTGGTTTGAATATCCGCCAGACGGTGGTGATCGATGATCTCCAAAATTTCCGCTTCTTCCAACCCGGGAACGGACTGGGCGGCCTCGTTGTGGTCAACCAAAACCACCCGCTTGCGCCGAGGACGAAGCAAATGGTAACGGCTGAGCACGCCCACAACTTTTTCGTTTTCATCCAGCACCGGATAGCTGGAAAAACGGTGTTTGAGCATGATCTCCCGGACATAGTCCACCCGATCCTCCAAATGGAAGGAAACCAGTGTTTGATTATTGCAGATGCGGCCGATGGGAATGGACTGAAAAATCAGATGCACCGCCCGAAACGCATCGTAGGGTGTGGAAATAATGCAGGTTTTGGTGGGCAGATTCCGCAGTTCCTCGGAAAGCTCCGCCTGACAAAGCACCAAGCAGTTGACGTTCATTTCCAGCGCACGGCGGATCATATCCGGCTGATCACCGCACAAAACCACGGTCTGCGGATCGTGGAAGATAAGATTTTCCCGGCTTTGGGGCAGCGCAATGGTCACATTGCCGGAGATCTGATCGATCTGCTCCCCGGCCTCGTTGATGACCTTGCCTTCCAGCACGGACAGTACATTGAACAGCGGCACTTCGCTGAGCAGTCCGCCGGAGACCAGATTCATGTTGTAGTCCGCCACATCCGTACGGGACAGCATTCCATGGAGCGTGCCATTTTCCTTAGCGATGGGAATGGCGTTAATGCTCTCATGGCGGCCCAATTCTTTCCATGCGCGGCCCATGGTCACTGCGGTGGATAACACAGGGGGTTTATCAAAATCCAGATCCTTGACCTGTGTATGCATGCTGGTAATGCGCTGCGGCGCTTCAAAGCCAAACCGATCCAGAACGATTTGGGTCTCGTCGGACACATGGCCCAGACAGGCAGCTTCATATTCCCGATCGCCCAAGGCGTTGCGCAGGGCGGCGTAAGCCATGGCGGCTACAATAGAGTCCGTATCCGGATTCCGGTGACCGGTAATATAGATAGTATCCATAAGAAATCCTCCTTTTTGGAGTTAGGAGCATACCACTCCGTATAACATTATACCTATCTTTGCTGAAAATAGCAAGTATAAAACAGAATCGTGTACACCGTCGGGGTTGCTTTTTTGCCCGGCGTAGATTAAAATAAAAGAAAAACTTTGAAATGAGGTAGCATTATGAATATTTTGGTTACTGGCGGTGCCGGCTATATCGGTTCCCATACCTGCGTAGAGCTGCTGGAAGGCGGCTACGGTGTTGTGGTTATCGACAATCTGTGCAACTCCAATCCCGAGAGTCTGCGCCGCGTGCAGGAGATCACCGGCAAGACCCTGAAATTCTATCAGGGCGATGTGCGGGACGAAGCACTGCTGCGGAAGATTTTTGCAGAAAACGACATTGACTGCGTCATTCACTTTGCCGGCTTGAAGGCCGTGGGCGAATCCGTGGCCATGCCTTGGGAGTACTATGACAACAATCTGAACTCCACCCTGATCCTGACCAAGGTGATGAAAGAAGTGGGTATGAAGAATATTATTTTCTCCTCTTCCGCCACTGTCTATACTGCGGACAACGAGATGCCCCTGCGGGAAAATTCCCGTACCGGCTACTGCACCAATCCCTACGGCTGGACAAAGTACATGACCGAGCAGATCCTCTCCGGCATGGCCCACGCTGACAAGGAATGGGGCATCGTACTTCTGCGGTACTTCAACCCCATCGGCGCTCACCACACCGGCCGCATCGGCGAAGACCCCCGGGGCATTCCCAATAACCTGATGCCCTTTGTGACCCAAGTGGCCGTGGGCCGCCGGGAAAAGCTGAGCGTATTCGGCAACGATTACGACACCCACGACGGCACCGGCGTGCGGGATTACATCCATGTAGTGGATCTGGCCAAGGGTCATGTGGCAGCCATCCAATATGTGTTGCAGAACAAGGGCTGCGAGGTGTTCAATCTGGGCACCGGCACCGGCTATTCCGTGTTGGATATGGTCAAGAGCTTTGAATCTGTGAACAATGTGGCTGTTCCCTATGTGATTACAGACCGCCGTCCCGGCGACATTGCCACCTGCTATGCAGACCCGGCCAAGAGTGCGGAGAAGTTGGGCTGGAAGGCCGAAAAGAATCTGGACGATATGTGCCGGGATTCTTGGAACTGGCAGAAAAACAATCCCACGGGTTACGCAGAATAAACGAACCACCCCGCCGGAGTTTCCGGCGGGGTGTTGTATTTTGTCAGAGAGATGTCATTGCCTCGTTGCGAGGCAGGGTGCAATGTAGGGGCGACTATTAGTCGCCCGCGGGCGGATGATATCCGCCCCTACGAGAAAAACCCACCCTCGAAAGGGTGGGTTTTTGATGTACATTACATATCGAAGGGTTCCATGCCCAGAACGGGGTGGCCAACTTCGCCCAGGTATTCCAGCAGCTGCTCGGGATCCTCGGTGCAGACGGTTTCGTCCGCAATCATGTCGGTGAAGTTCTCAACACCGTACATTTCCAGAACGGTTGCATCCAAACGCTCACGCATCTGGTCTTTCAGCATCTTGGGCATCCAGACGATACGGCCGGGGCCGCCTTCGGCTGCGATGAACTTCTTGGAAGAAATGAAGTGCTTGCCGTGGCCCATAAAGCCGGGGGTCTGAACACCGCCGCCGGTCATGGAAGCCATGTCGGAGAAGCTCATGCCCAGAGGCGTCATGCCTGCATGCTCACGGCAGGTGATGACCACGCCCATGGAGCAGGGCTCAACGCCACAGATACACTCGAAGCAGCCGCAGGAGGTCATGGGATCCTCAAACAGGGAGTACAGAGTGATCTTTTCAACAGCACCATGAGAGTAGGTGTTGACAGCATCGTCCATGGAGTCGTAACGGCCCAGACGCTCGTCCTGACAGCCGGTTTTCAGAATGGGCTGGCAGGGACCATGGGGATCCAGCTCCTTGGTAGCCTTAGCATCCAGCCAAGACACAGCGCCACACAGACCCAGACGCTCGGGGGTAACGATACAAACGTGGCTGGGAGAGAAGGCCTGACACATGATACAGGTGTAGAAGGTATCCACGGACTCGTCGGTCATGGAAGCCAGTCTTGCGTCACGGGCGTTGAAGACCTCGTTGGCCTTAGCACGCAGTTCCTTGTTCTGCTCAGCGTCCACCACGATGGTGACCTGACACTTGTCAGCAACTGCCTCGAACTCGCTCATAACCTTGGCGTAGAGAACCTCGCCCAGATGACGGAACTTGAAGCCAGCCTCGAAGTCAGCCTTGCTGATACGAACACGGATCATATCACGCTGACCGGTGTGCATAACGCCTTCGATGCAGTTGAGCCATGCGTGGATCTTACGCTCCATAACAGCCTCGAAGTCGGCCTGCATAGCCTTGCCGGCCACATCGATGGTGTAGGACAGGGAAATCTTGGAGCCCACGGGGATCTCGTCGATTTCGGGTCCGATAACGGTGATCTTGTGGTCCTCGACTTCCTGCATGGACTTGGTCTGCACCAGCTCGAAGCAGTCAACACGGGAGCCGTCCACTTCCACCTGCATGTCACCCTTACGGATGATTTCGCCTTCGAAAGCGGTAGCGTAGGAAACGGGAATGTCGATCTTGGTGATCTTCAGCTTGATGTCACGAGCTTCCAGAGAGGTGGCATTCCACTTCTCGGTGTCCAGCTGCTGAATCAGGCTCTTGGGAACACGGAACATGTTCTCGGTTTCGTTGGAAACAACGGGGAAGCCCAAGCAGATAGCGCCGGCGCCATAAGACACGATCTCATCGGACAGGGGCTTGTAAGCGTTTACGAAAGCACGGACACGGTCCATGGTGTACTTGTACAGGTTCTTGGTGTCGCCGGGGGTGATGTTACCGAAGATCAGCGCAGCACGCAGAGCGACGGAAACAACATGGATGACGGACTGCATCTCGTAACCCAAGGGGCATACACGGACGCCCTCACCGGTCTTCATGCCGGCATCGGCCAAGTGCTTGATGCCGTTGCCGGTGACAGTGACCAGCAGGCCCTGTGCCTGATAGGACTT
>JAZORJ010000003.1:0-7007 GCA_045656525.1 Faecousia sp.
CGGAGTGCTGATGATGACAGGCTCCGTTCACACCACTATCCATGGCGTCTGCGATCGCTGCGCCCGGGACTTTGAGAAGGATGTGGACATTCCCATTGATGTGGTGCTGGTAACGGAACTGAGCAATGAAGAAAACGAAGACGAATGGGTATTCCCTCTGGTGGGAGACAATGCAGATCTGGAAGACATTGTTCGCACAGTCTTTGTGCTGAATCTGGATTCCAAGCTGCTGTGCAAGGAAGATTGTAAAGGCCTCTGCTGCCGCTGCGGCAAAAATCTGAACGATGGTCCTTGTACCTGCCAAAAGGAGCTGGATCCCCGTTTTGCTGCTTTGAAGCAGCTTCTCGAGAAGTAAAAAACATAAGAATGCTGCCAAAAAAGCAGTTTGACCAAGGAGGTGTCATCCATGGCTGTCCCTAAGTGTAAAGTGTCCTCTGCCCGCCGTGATAAGCGTCGTGGCTCCAACTGGAAGCTGTCTGCTCCCAGCGTGGCCGTTTGCCCCAAGTGCGGTGAACCCGTTATGCCTCACAGAGCTTGCAAGGCTTGCGGTACCTACAATGGCCGTCAGGTCCTGGCCGCCAAGGCTGACTAAGGCAGGAAAATGCGAATGCGCAGAGGAAGGCAATATTGCCTTCCTCTTTTTCCTTGCTTTTGACAAGTTTTTGTGGCATAATAAGGAAAAGAATCATCTAAGAAAGGAGCGATGGATATGGCAAAGCCTTTGGTTGCCATTGTTGGCAGACCCAATGTGGGCAAATCCATGCTTTTTAATAAACTGACCGGTCAGCGGACTTCCATTGTGGAAGATACTCCCGGCGTGACCCGTGACCGGATCTATGGCGACTGTGAATGGTGCAACCGTCACTTCTCTTTGGTGGATACCGGCGGTATCGAACCGGGTACAGACAGTGATATGCTGAAATTCATGCGCCGTCAGGCGGAGATCGGCATCGAACTGGCGGATGCTATCATTATGGTTACCGATGTGCGTTCCGGTGTTACCGCTGCGGATCAGGATGTGGCTACCATGCTCCGCAAGAGTGGCAAGCCGGTGTGTCTGGCGGTGAATAAGTGCGACTCTGTCGGCCTTGTGAACCCGGATGTGTATGAATTTTACAGCTTGGGTATTGGCGACCTCTTTGAAACCTCCGCCGTACATGGTCACGGCACCGGCGATATGCTGGACTGGGTGTTGGAAAACATTCCTGCCGAGGACGAGGACGAGGAAGAAAGCGATATCATCAAAGTTGCCATTGTTGGCAAGCCCAATGTGGGCAAGAGCAGTCTGCTGAATCGCATTTTGGGTGAGGAACGGGTCATCGTTTCCGATGTAGCCGGTACCACGCGGGATGCTATCGACTCTTATTTTGAAAATGAATCCGGAAAATACTGCTTCATCGATACCGCCGGTATGCGCCGCAAGAGCAAGGTGGACGATGCCATTGAGCGGTATTCCAATATGCGTTCCATTAACGCTATTGAGCGGGCAGATGTGTGTCTGATTTTGGTGGACGCTAACGAAGGCGTTACCGAGCAGGACACCAAGATTGCCGGTCTTGTCCACGAAGCGGGCAAAGCGGCGATCATCGTGGTTAACAAATGGGATGCCGTCGAGGATAAGGAAACCAATACCATGCGTGACATGGAAGGGGAAGTCCGTAACGGCCTGAGTTACATGCTCTACGCCCCTGTGGTGTTTCTGTCGGCATTGACCGGCCAGCGGGTGGACAAGCTGTTTCAGGTGATTCAGGATGTCCATGCCCAGAACACCAGCCGCATCACGACCGGTGCACTGAACAGCGTTCTGGCGGATGCCACTGCCCGTGTGCAGCCGCCCACGGATAAAGGCCGCCGCTTGAAGATCTACTACATGACGCAGGCGAGCACCAAGCCGCCCCATTTTGTCATTTTCTGTAATGATGCTCGGTTGTTCCACTTCTCTTACCAGCGGTATCTGGAAAATCAGATCCGGGAGGTATTTGGATTGAAGGGCACACCTGTTCGTATCACCATTCGTCAGAAGGGTGACAAGGAGGAAGCATAATGATCGGTGCGATTTTGGTAGCAGCACTGTCAGCCTACCTTTTGGGAAATCTGAACGGTTCTGTGTGCATTTCTGCGCTGGTTGCCCATGACGATGTACGCAAGCACGGCAGCGGCAATGCAGGCCTGACCAATTTCTTCCGCAGCTACGGTGGTTGGAGTACATTTTTGGTTATTGCTGTGGATGTAATCAAGACCGTGGCAGCCGCTTATACCGCTGGCTTTGTGCTGGCGTCTTTCGGCTATTACCGTGAGGGCTTGGTGCTGGGTGTAGTGCTGGTTTCCATTGGCCATGATTTCCCGGCTCTGCTGGGCTTTAAAGGCGGAAAGGGAATCCTGTGCGGCTTTACAGCAGCGCTGATCATGGATTGGCGTATCGCTTTGGTGATGCTGGCGGTATTTGTGATCGCATTTGCCATTACCCGGTATGTTTCGCTGGGATCTGTATTGGGCGCATTGGTCTGCTCCGTGGGCTTTGGCGCAGTACACTATGGCGACTGGGTTGTGATGGCAGGCGGCGTATTCATCGGCCTGTTGGCAATCTTTATGCACAGAAGCAATATTGCTCGCTTGATCAAAGGTACAGAATCCAAAGTCCATCTGATTCACAGGGATTTGAATAAATGAAAATTGCAGTTGTTGGAAGCGGTGCATGGGGTACTGCACTGGCCATAGCCTTGTGCAAAAACGGCCATGATGTGACCCTGTTGGCCCGGTCTGCCGAAAAGGCGGAGCAAATGAAAAGCACCCGGCAAAATCCCCGTTTGGCGGAGATCCTCTTGCCGGAGGAATTGAATATCTCTGCAAACCCTGCCTGCGTTGCGGGGTGTGCTATGGTAGTCATCGCCAGCCCCTCTGTGGCTATTCGGGAAATGTGTCGAAATGTAGCGGCATATTTGGACGAAAATGCGGTGATGGTATCCGTCACAAAGGGCATTGAGTCCGGAACGCTGCTGCGTATGAGCCAAGTGGTGCAGGAGGAAACAAACCGTCCTGTGGTGGCTCTTACCGGCCCCAGCCATGCGGAAGAACTGGCCCGGTGTATGCCCACCGGCTGTGTGGCAGCAAGCCCGGAGCAGTCCCATGCGGAACTGGTGCAGGACGCCTTTATGTCCGACTATTTCCGGATCTATACCAGCCCGGATATCGTGGGTGCAGAATTGGGCGGTGCGTTGAAAAATGTCATCGCCCTGTGCGCCGGTGTGACTGACGGCATGGGCTACGGCGACAACATCAAAGCGATGCTTATGACCCGTGGCCTCACGGAGATGGCCAGATTGGGTGTTGCCATGGGCGCAAACCGGGATACCTTTGCCGGCTTGGCTGGAGTAGGGGACTTGATCGTTACCTGCACTTCGCCCCATTCCCGGAATCGCCGGGCTGGCATCCTCATCGGTCAGGGGACAAAGACGGATGAGGCTATGCGTCAGGTTGGCGCAGTGGTGGAAGGTTACTATGCAGCCAAATCTGCCGGGGAACTGGCGAAAAAATATGGCGTGGATATGCCTATTGTGCGGGCTGCCTGTGCGGTACTGTACGAGAATGTTTCCACAGCACGGGTTGTGGAACAATTGCTCAACAGAAGCAAAAAACCGGAATCGGAAGACTCCGGTTGGCATTAACAAATCACAGGGGCGATGCATAATCGTCCCTGTTTTCTCACTCAACCATCAGTTTGTAGACAGTTTCTCTCTACGCGGTTATACTGAAATCGAAAGGAGGACATCCATGGATCAGGTTAAAATTGGAAAATTTATTGCCGAGCGCAGAAAACGTGCAAATCTGACGCAAATGCAGTTGGCAGAAACACTGGGGATCACCGATAGAGCAATATCCAAATGGGAAAACGGGAAATCTCTGCCGGATTCTTCGATTATGCTGGAATTGTGTGATGTTCTGGGTATTACCGTAAACGATTTATTGAGTGGGGAGGTAGTTACAATGGATAATTACAATAAAGAATTGGAAAAGAAATTGCTTGAAGCCGTCAAACAAAAGGAACAGGCAGACAAAAGATTACTGGCAGTAGAAGTATTGATCGGCATTACAGCAACTGTTGTTCTGCTTGCGCTGATCTTTGTCGCAGCCTTTGTGCAAATGGAATCCTGGGTAAGAATTTCTCTGATTGCTCTTGGGTTTGCTCTGTTTTTGGCAGGTTGCTTCTATGCGCTGCGGATTGAGCGAGTAGCCGGTTACTATGCATGTAAAGAGTGCGGAAACCGATATGTACCGACATACAAATCGGTCAATTTAGCACCGCATATGGCCAGAACAAGATATATGCGCTGTCCGCAATGCGGCAAGAAATCCTGGCAGAAAAAAGTTCTGACCAAGGACTAAGGTATACAAAAAATCGGCACCCAAATGGGTGCCGATTTTCATTTGTCTTAGTCTTCAAAAGTCAGAACATCTTTGTAGCGCTCTTTGAAGATGTCATAAACAGCGTTCAGAACATTCTCATCGGAAACGGACAGGTAATTTTCATTTTCCTCATCCACCGGCTCCACTTCCAAAATGATAATTTCGGAAGAATCCTCGTCGGCAGGCATCAGAACCAGATATTCCTTGCCGTTATACTCCACACTGTCCAGATACTCAAATTCTGTATCCACACCGTTTTCGTCGGTGAGCGTCAGAATGTTGGACTGCTCCTCCTGCAAAACTTCTTCGTTTGCCATGGAGTAGCTCCTTATCTCTGGATACGGCCGGAGCCGTCGCCGCCAGCCAGCTTTTCGACCTCAGCAACAGTGACCATGTTGTAGTCGCCCTCGATGGAGTGTTTCAAAGCGGAGGCTGCAACTGCGAATTCCACAGCAGCCTGGGTGCTCTTGCCGTTCAGGACGGAGTAGATCAGACCGCCGCCGAAGCTGTCGCCGCCGCCAACGCGGTCGATGATGTGCAGGTCGTACTTCTTGGAGAAGCAGTACTCGTTGTCCTTGACGTTGTACAGCATAGCGCTCCAACCGTTGTCGAAAGCGGAGTGGGATTCACGCAGGGTGATGGCAACCATCTCGAAGCCGAACTTGTCAGCCAGCTGCTTAGCAACGGACTTGTAGCCCTCGTGGTTCAGGCTGCCGCCGTAGATGTCAGTAGCCTCGGCCTCAATGCCGAATACGTCCTTAGCGTCTTCCTCGTTGGAGATGCAGACATCAACGTACTTGCACAGCTCGGTCATAGCCTCACGAGCCTCAGCACGGGTCCACAGCTTGCCGCGGTAGTTCAGGTCGCAGGAGATTTTCAGGCCCTTAGCCTTAGCAGCGATACAAGCCTGCTTGCAGATCTCAACCATATTGCCGCCCAGTGCGGGGGTGATGCCGGTGAAGTGGAACCACTCAGCGCCCTCGAAGATGGCATCCCAGTCGAAATCAGCGGGCTCAGCCTTTGCGATAGCGGAGTTGGCACGGTCATAGATACAAACGGAGCCACGCTGAGAAGCACCCTTCTCGTTGAAGTAGATACCAACACGGTCGCCGCCGCGGACGATCTTGGAGGTGTCTACGCCGTAGCGGCGCAGGGAATTGACAGCACTCTGGCCGATGGCGTGGGTGGGCAGCTTGGTAACATAGGCAACATCCATGCCGTAGTTAGCCAGAGAGACAGCAACGTTTGCTTCGCCGCCGCCGAAGGTGAACTCCACGTGGTCACACTGAACAAAACGCTCATAGTTGTAGGGTTGCAGGCGGAGCATCAGCTCGCCAAAGGTAATAACTTTTGCCATTTTAATTTTCCTTCCTTTCATTCATTAGCCGAGGGCGTTCTTGCGAGCCTCGACACAAAGTGCGGTGATCTTGTCAAAGTTGCCGGCTGCAATGTCAGCCTTGGGGCAGACCCAGCTGCCGCCCACAGCGTGGATAAAGGGAGCGTCCACGTATTCCTTAATGTTGGCAGCGTTGACACCGCCGGTGGGCAGGAACTTGACACCAACAAAGGGAGCGGACAGGTTCTTCATTGCGTTCAGACCGCCGTAGACATTGGCAGGGAAGAACTTAACAACCTTCAAGCCAGCGTTGACAGCCATGGTGATCTCGGTGGGAGTGACACAGCCGGGGGTGACAGCGATGCCGTTCTCGATGCACCAGCCAACGACCTGCGGGTCAAAGCCGGGGGAGACGATGAACTTTGCACCCATGGAAACAGCCAGCTTGCACTGTTCCAGGTTCAGAATGGTACCGGCACCAACCAGCACATCGGGGCAGTTTTCAGCAACAGCCTTGATGGCATCGGGAGCAGCAGCGGTACGGAAAGTGATTTCCATCACGTCAACGCCGCCGGCGGCCATAGCCTTAGCGGTGGGGACGGCGTCCTTGGCGTCGTCAATGACGACGACGGGGACAACGATAGAATTCGCCAGTCTGGTTAAAACATCCATAATAATACCTCCTGTGGCTTGCTCAGCCAAATGTACATTTTGGGATTTTGGGTCGGAAAGACCCTAATTCGCTATGGTAATTATAGATGCTTTTACCCGTTCTGTCAATCTTAAAAACGGCAAAAATCGGGTATGGAAGCAATCCATACCCGGTTTTTCTTTTATAGATGCGCCACATCTGCGGATTTCATTTGCGGCTGCAACTTGTCCGCAATGAGAGCGATGAATTCGGAATTTGCCGGCGTTCACAGGCATCTACCGAAAGTCAGAGGCATAGATGTTGACCAGATTCATAGAGACTTGCCCCAGATCACCCTCGGGAATATAGGTGGATTCATACAGTAATTCGTTATACTGGTAATAGCCAAAGGATTCTCCACTGGATTTGGCATTCAGGAAGGAGACGGACAATTCGATATCCAACTCAGATGCAGCGTCCTTATCCAGCATAGGATCACAAGCCATGAAGAAATACAGGCGCAGAGCCCCGTCACTGTCGCCAACTTCGGCCAGGCTGACACACCAAACCGCTGCGGTATCGGCTTCGTCAGATGTTAAAACTGAGGTGTCAGAACGGAAAAACTGGATAATGGCT
>JAZORJ010000004.1:0-3415 GCA_045656525.1 Faecousia sp.
CGCCTGAACCGGTCCGACATCACACTGGAAACGGTTATGCCCCGTACAGTGATGATCCGCAGGTTTGATCCCATGCAGTATCCGCAGTATCGGGAGTATAAAGCCCTTTCCGATGAGCTGGAGGCTCTGTTCCAGGCCGGCATGCAGGGTGTACCCATGAACACCGGCCGGCAGCAGGGGCATAGCCCGGCAAATGCGTTCCTTGCATACCCGCCTGGAACAGCGCCTCCAGCTCATCGGAAAGGGCTTTATACTCCCGATACTCCGGGTACTGCATGGGATCAAAGCTGCGGATCAGCACTGTGCGGGGCATAACCGTTTCCAGCGTGATGTCGGACCGGTTCAGACGGAAACGAATATCGTCAAAGTAAGGATGATTTACATTGAGTTCCACATAGAAATCATAGCTGTACTCAAATCGGGGCGGGTTATAGCTGACCGACTCACCTTCGCTGTTTTTATATTTCTGCTCCTGTTCGTTCTCATCGATGTCGATGTTGAAGGAAGTGACATCCTTGAAATCGATCAGGTCCGCATTTTCTTCCACATGGTCATCGGTCTGGGCTACCACAAAGCGCTTGGGGATGCCGTTTTCCAGTTCAGCCTTCAGTTCATACATTTCGCCAAAGGTTTTTGTGGGGCGGAAATCAGCCAGCTTGCGCTGGTTCTCTTCACGGTAGGCAAGTTGGGCCTTGATCTGGTCCACGGTGGAGTGCCGACGGTCATCAAACCAGGGAGAGAGGAGCTTTACGCAGTCCTTGCAGATTTCGCCGTCTTCCAGCTTTTTATAGCCAAACAAACCTACTTCTTTACCGCAAATTTCACAATCTTTCTTTTTGAAAACATCAAACAAGCCCATATGTATCCTCCTTATAAGATATCGCCGTTATCGAAGGGGTCACCACATTCAGGACAGAATTTCTGAGCCTTGGTAGGATCAGCAGGCTGCCAGCCGCATTTATCGCACTTGTACTGAGGAACGCCGGCAGGCTTCTTACCGCCACACTCCGCACAGAATTTTCCGGTATTTACTGCACCGCAGGAGCAAGTCCAGCCAGCTGCATCCGCAGGCTTTGGACTGCCGCACTCAGGGCAGAACTTACCAGTAGCGGTTGCACCGCAGCTGCACTTCCAACCGGCCTGAGGTTCCGGTTTCTTAGCGCCACACTCAGGGCAGAACTTGCCGATTGCCGTTGCGCCGCAGGCGCACTTCCAGCCTTCAACAGGCGCTGGATTCACATTTGCCATTGCCTGAGCTTGGGCATCAATCAACTGTTGTGCCTGCTGCTGGGCCATCTGCTGCTGTTGCTGCTGCATACCCATAGCAAACAGATTCTGGGCGTTCATACCGCCCTGGTTCATTGCCATACCCATACCCATAAAGCCGGTCATTGCGCCAGCCTCGTTGGAAGCGGCCATACGCATGGCATCGGCCTGTGCGCCAACCATACGGCTGCCGGCCATCATGGGGTTGGTGGTCATTGCATTCTCTTCCCACTCGGTGATCTTCTTTTTTTGTTCATCAGGAATGGTCAGAGAGTTGATGCTCACACTACGGATCTTCAGGCCGCGGATCGCACCCCAATCCTGGGAAAGGACTTCGTTCAGGGCATTACGGATCTCCATAGTTCTACCGGGGATCTCGTAATACTGAACCCGGTCAGCAGACAGCTTTGCCAAAGCAGGCTGCAGTGCATTGAGCACCTCAGAGCGAAGGGTCTCGTCGATTTCCTCCCGATTGTACTCATACTCCACATTGGAGGCCACATTGGTATAGAACAGCATGGGGTCTGCGATGGTATAGGAGAACATACCATTGCAGCGAATATCCACAGACAGTTTCAAACCCATCTGCTCATCAATGATGACCCGGAAAGGTATCGGAGAGGCTGTGCCGAATTTGTTGCCGGTAATTTCCTTGGTATTGAAGTAATAAACTCTCTGATCCTTGCCTGTATCGCCGCCGTATGCAAAACGCTTGCCAACAGCCTTAAAGGTATCCAGAATGCTCTGACCCAGCGAACCGGCAAAAATGGAAGGTTCGGTAGAGGTGTCGTAAGTAAATTCGCCGGGCTCAGCGCAGAATTCCACCACTCTGCCCTGCTCCACGATAATCATCGCCTGGCCGTCTGCCACGGCAATGCCGGAGCCGTTGGAGATCACATTGTCACTGCCCTTGGTATTGGAGCTACGACCGCTGACCCGCTTCTCGCCCTTGCGCATCAGCACATCGGAGGGTAACGCATCACAATAGAAAAACTCCTTCCATTGATCTGCCAACACGCCACCAAGTGCGCCGATACCTGCTTTAATAAGTCCCATAATCAATCTTCCTTTCTCAATATTGTTATTCGTCTTTTTGTTTGTTCACGTAAGGTGTAATCAGTGCCAATATTTCTTTTTCCATAGCATTCGACAGACTCTTACTGAACACCTGACCGTTTGAATCCGTGATCGATAACCCAAGAACTGTTCCGCAAAGGATTTGCGCATCAGGCAATGACATCAAACTAAGATTAAAGAGTTCGGAAACGGTCTGCGATTCAAGGCGGACGCTTTTGTCAACCGTTTGACCCTCGTGAACCTTGATGTAGAGGTGCGCTTCATCCACGATGTCATCATACATTACCGTATAGGTGTAAATCGGTTCAAATCTCACTGTACATTGTGAGATAGTAAACTCACGCAATACCACTTTTTCCATACCGGGCCCGTCAAGCATAAACGGTTTTCCTTTGCCGCGGCCCAAAAGTGACCGCATCCAGGATATGCACATCATTAACACCCCCATTGAAGACGATTTTTATCATAATTACCCTGGTGTGTCCCTATTCTGTTTTGCAGAATAGGGATTTTTGTTTTCTTTCGGCGGATCTTTTTGGCTGCTGTAATCGCTTGCCCAGCCTATGAGCCACATGTCAGCTAATATACTCAAAATCCAAAAGGCCAAACCGCCAACGAACCACCAGATAGAAATCTCCAGCCAAAAATGCAGTACCAGCAAGATCCATGCCGGGATGCTCCACTGCAGATTCAGCAGCAAATTGACCAACAGGCAGAGGAAAAATCCTCCGCCGCTTTTGGTCTTACGCATTATGCCCAGGGGTCTGCGGACTTGGGTGCACGGATGCTCACCAGCAGCATCTGATCCCACAGAAGCCACTGTCCGTCGCCCTTCTGGCGCAGAACGATCTCACGAGCGTTATCCGCACCGCCACTCTTGATATGCAGCTTCTTATAGCCGGCATTTGCATCTGCATAGGGACCAGCCTCGATGGTCAGTGTAAAGGGCTGTGCGGGGGTATAGTTATTTTCAGGGGTGGCGCCTGCAAAGTAAGAATAAGGCACCTGCTTGCCGTCACGGAAGCGGTCGTTCAGGAAAGAAATATCAAAGCCGCTGAGGGGGCGAGGGCCA
>JAZORJ010000005.1:0-5785 GCA_045656525.1 Faecousia sp.
CCGGCCAGCAGATCCAGAAAACGGTCGGTTGCGTCCACATAGATCAGGTTGGCATCCAGCTCCTTGCCGAAAACCGCAATGACCTGCTCGCTTTCGCCCTTGCGCATGAGACCGTGGTTGACATGCACGCAAACCAGCTGACGGCCGATGGCCTTGATTAGCAGTGCGGCCACCACGGAGGAGTCCACGCCGCCGCTGAGAGCCAGCAGCACCTTTTTGTCACCCACTTGGGCACGAATTTCAGCCACCTGCTGGGCGATAAAGGCTTGCGCCAGAGCGGGAGTGGTGATTCTTTCCA
This sequence comes from Faecousia sp., assembly GCA_045656525.1. Taxonomy (GTDB): domain Bacteria; phylum Bacillota; class Clostridia; order Oscillospirales; family Oscillospiraceae; genus Faecousia. The sequence goes on from JAZORJ010000005.1 coordinate 299, forward strand.
TAGATGCGGGACGAATGTTGTTAGCCATACAAAACCCTCCGTGAATTTCCAAAATATAGCATTATTATATAGCGGCTCTTTTATAAATGCAAGAAAAAATATTCACCTGAGCCGGATATTCCGGCTCAGGTGTTGTTATATTAGAATTCGTAGTAACCGATCTTATAGTGATCCCGGTACTGGTTGTCCACATATTCCACAAAGCCGTCACGAAGAACCATTGCGATGGCTTCCTTTTCGTGGAGCACGGAAATATCCTCCAAGGGGGTCTTGTTCAGAACTACGATATCCGCAAATTTGCCGGGCTCGATGGTACCGATGGTATCCAGCTTGCCGTAGCCCTCTGCGTTGGTGCGGGTAGCGGCCACGATCAGCTCCATGGGGGTCATGCCGCATTCCTGCATCTGCATCATCTCATAGGAGGTGGACTCGCCGCGCTCCCAGCCGGAGATACTGCCGGGGTAGTCCGTGCCCACCATAATCTTAACACCGATCTCGTGAGCCAACTTCAAGCCGGCGCGGTTGATGGGGTTAGCTTGGGCCATCTCCTCCTGCATCCAGGGGCGATCGGGCCATGCGCTGAGATTGCGGAAGCTGGTGACCCGGAGGGTGGGCATATAGTACAGACCCTTTTCCTTGATCTTGCGAACGCCCTCTTCATCGATGAAAGCACCGTGGTGAATCTGGTCGATGCCGGCGTCCACAGAATTGTTGATACCGGGCTGGGTATGGGCGTGGACGACGCACTTCATGTCCCAAGCATGAGCCTCGTCTGCCAGTGCATCCAGCTCTTCCCGGGTGTAGTTACGCACAGCGCACTTTTCGTTTGCGGACCAGAAGCCGCCGGAAGCGGCGGTCTTAATAAAGTCAGCTTCCAGCTCTGCAAAATGACGCACTGCCCGGCGGACTTCCCAAGGACCGTCAGCGGGGCCAATCTTGCGGTCCTGCACATGGCCGTGGGTGGGGGTGACGATACAGCCGGCGATGATCTTAGCGCAGCCCCGGAGCTTATGATCCCGGATTGCGTTACGCAGCTGAATGCCGTCCTTGACGGTTGCATCCGTGACCACCGTGTTCAGATAAAGGGTGAGATTCGGCTCGTTGTACAGCAGGTCCAGAAATACAGCATCCCGGGCCGCTGCGTCACCGTAGCCGCAGTAACCGGTTGCGTAGTCCAGATTCAAGCGGATTTCGTCAACCAAGCCGGTTTCTCTTGCGTAGACCGAGGGATTTTGTCCCTTCCGGGAGGCACCGGCAATGCCAACACCGATTTCGCTGGAACTGTTGCCGCCGGGGACGCTTCTGTCGTTTAGCAGGGCGGTTTTCAAACCCCTTCTGGCGGCGCTGACCGCCGCAATCATACCGGCCAAGCCTGCACCGCAGACAACAAAATCAAATTTTTCTTGCTTCATCTTAAAATACCTCTCCAAAATGAACGATGTACGCAAAATAAAGACAAAATTATTATATAACGATCCTTCGATAATACAAGCCAAACACGGGAAAAGTGTTCAAAAAGGCTAAAACAGAATAGGAAAAGACAAGTTAAATCATAAATTCAGCCCCATGGGGGAAAGCTACCAAAAAGGGGTGAGACAATGAAAAAAGAGGAAAAACAGGAAGAGACGAAACCCATCTCTTGGGAAGTGGCAGACCCAAAACCGCCTGTGATTCAATCCGGAAATTTGCAGCAGCGGAAGGTGAATTAACCAGCGGTATCCAACGGCCGCAGAACGCCGTAGGCGGTGAAACGGGTGTCCATTAAGTCGGTGAGAAATACCAGCTGTGTTTCGGGGGTCTCCAAATTCAAGGTGGCGACCAACTCAGGAATGTCCGCAGCGGCCACATCTTCCAGATAGATCCGGCAACGGCTTCCCGGCAGGGTGATCTGGGAGCTGGCAAAGGACACCACGAAGCTGTCCGTGGCGCAGGCTTGTACCAGCGTTTCGGCAGCGTCGTTCAGTGCTTCCAGCTTGTCACCGCTGAATTTGATTTTTTCCGTATTGGGGAAACGGAAATCGTCCAAAACCACTTCGTCAAAGCCCAGATTTTTCACTTCGTTGATGATCTGCACAAGATAATTCAGCGTGCCGGTGGATGCGGGGTTGAACCAGTAGTGGGAAAGATTTTTGACGCTCGTATCTTCCCACAAAGAGCCGTTGCCGCCGGCCAAGGGCAGACCGTAGGGCACTCTGCCCATTTCGTCTTCAAGGAAATACCAGCGATCCCGGAATGCGGGGAAGCGGGCGATCAGATAGCAGTTTTTGCTGTGCAAGGTGCGAATCAGGTCGGTTACTGCGGCAGTATCCGTCTTGCCGGGGGCTCGACCCAGAGACGAGGTGTAGGAAAACTCGCCCCGTACATTGCGGACATCCAGCAGCACCGTCGCACCGTCGTTCAGCGCTTCCAGCGCGGCCTTTGTGGCGGCAAAATTCTCCGAGGTCAGCATGTCCATGGTGACGGTACAGCCTTCCAGCTTATTAAGGGTTTCCGAGGGGAGATTATCCAAATCGTCCGTGTTGCCGAAGGAGATGGAAACATTGTTTCCCCCTTCCGGCGGACGGGCGATTTCACCCTCGGCATGGTCGAAGGTAAGGCTGAAATCCAGCTTTGCCCCGTCGTCGGTATACACAACATACCGGCTCAGCCACAGCATCCACGCACCAAAAGCGATGATGAATACCAGAACCAGCACGGCGGCGGTGATAAAAAAGCGTTGCAATCCTCTGCGGACGCGGTAAGGAATGGTCATAAGGCTTATTTTTTGGCGATGACGCACCGCCAATCCTCCTTGGATTTGGTTTCCGTGACAGTCAGTCCGGCTTTGGTGAGCGCGGCGATTACATCGTTCAGCCGCTTGTCCAGAATGCCGGAGCAGATCAAAATGCTGTGTTCCTGCAAAAATGCGGGCAAGGTGGGGGCAAGATGGGTAATCACATCTGCCACAATGTTTACCAGCACCATGTCATATTTTTGGGTATTCAGCCGCTCCATGAGCCGCTTGTCAGCGGTAACATCGCCGGTGCAGGCGAAGAATTCCGGGGCGGCAAAGCCGTTGTAGGCCGCATTTTCCCGGGCAATGTCCTCCGCTTTGGGGTCAATGTCCACGCCGGTGGCACTGGCTGCTCCAAGACGCAGAGCGGTGATGGAAAGAATGCCGCTTCCGCTGCCCAAGTCCAGACAGTGGCCGCCGGGGATGAGGCGCTGCTCCATGGTTTCCATCACCATTTGGGTGGAGGGGTGCGCACCGGTGCCGAAGGTGAGGCCGGGATCCAAAATCACGGGAATGCGGCCGCTGTTGTCCTCATCGGCCAGCCAGTAGGGCAAAACGATGAGCTTTTCCCCCACCTCCACGGCGGGATAATGCTCCTGCCAGCTGTTTTCCCAATCGGTCTCCGGCAAGGCGGATACGGATATGGGAAGCGCCTTTTCCTCAGCCAATTTTTTCAGCTTGGCAAGGTTTTGCGTGTCCGATTCGTCTAAGTACAGCTTGATATTGGAAAGACCCTGCAATTTTTCCTGTAATTGCTCGTCAATATAATCCCAGCAGGCCCGGTTTTCTTCCAGAAAGTCTTCAAACTGGGACTGGTCTTCCAGCACCAGTTCAGAAAAACCGGCGGCGCTGAGCATAGCCGCGGTATCGTCGATGGAGTCGGCGGTGGTAGAAACGGTGATTTCCAGCCATGCCATAAAAACGCCCCCTTACAGCAATTGTATTTCCTCCATTGTACCCCATCCGGGCAAAAATCGCAACCGGAAAGATGTTAAATTTCTTGGGGGCACTTCCTATTTTGGAAAATCTGGTATATAATAGGCCTATTACATGAAAAGGAGTCCCGATATGGAAGCCATGACCCTGCCCGGCGGCATTCAATTTTACAGTTACCGGGATACCCGGTTCAAACAGGGGGCGTTGAGCATTCAATTCATCAGCCCTATGCATAAAGAAAAATCAGCCTGCAACGCCCTGCTTCCGGCAGTACTGCTCCGGGGTACGGAAAAGCACCCGGACCTGCGCAGCATCACCTTGCGGCTGGACGACCTTTACGGCGCAGCTGTCAGCACATCGGTGCGCCGGGTGGGCGATTAACAGACCACCGGCTTTTACTGCAACTTCATGGAAGACAAATTCGCCTTGGATGGGGATGAAATCCTTGCGCCTATGCTGGATTTTGTTTTCGAGCTGCTATTGGAGCCGGTAACGGAAGGCGGCGCATTTTCCGAAGATTTTGTGGAAAGCGAAAAGAAAAACCTGATTTCCATTATTGAATCGGAATTCAACGATAAGCGGGCCTATGCCGGCGGGCAGCTGCTGAAAAATATGTGCCGGGAGGATTCCTTCGGTCTGCCCCGTCTGGGGGAAAAAGAGGATGTGGAGAAAATCACGGCCCGGAGTCTTTATGCCCATTATCGGGCAGTCTTGGAAACCTGTCCGGTAATGGTGTTCTATGTGGGCAGCGCAGAGCCGGAAACGGTGGCGCAGCTGCTACAAAAGCAGTTTGGCCGCATTGAAAGAGCGGCGGCTTCTCTACCACCCCAGACAGCACTGCGGTATTCCGAGGAAAGTCACACCGAAGAAAGTCAGGATGTTGCCCAAGCTAAGCTTTGCATGGGCTTCGTCACGCCCGTCACCAACCGCACCGAGGATTTTGCCGCTATGCAGGTCCTCAACGCCGTATTCGGCGGCGGCATGACCAGCAAGCTGTTTATGAATGTGCGGGAAAAGCTGTCCCTTTGTTACAGTGTCGGTTCTATGTATTACAGCACCAAGGGCCTGATTACGGTATCCGCCGGTGTGGAGCAGTGCAATGTGGACATTGCCCGTCAGGAAATTTTGGCCCAATTGCAGGCCTGTAAGGATGAAGATATTACGGATGAAGAATTGGCGGCGGCCAAGGAAGGCGTGCTGTCGGCTCTGCGCACGGTCCACGATTCTCCCGGTGCCATTGAAGGCTATTATGCCATTGCCGCCCTCGGCGGCCTGACGATTGGACCGCAGGTCCATGAGCAAATGATCGGTGTGGTGACCAAAGAAGATGTAGCCCGGGTGGCAAAAACACTTTTCTATCATTCCAGTTTTGTGCTAAAAGCCTTCCCCCGAGGGGAAGGTGGCCGAGCATAAGCGAGGCCGGATGAGGAATACGGGCGGTAACCTATAAATTAGGGGAATGTATAGGCATATTGCAGACTCTGTTCTGCCGCCGTTCCTCACCCGTCTTTCACTTTGCCTTGCGCCAAAGTGAAATCCACCCTCCCCCCGGGGGAGGGTATACGCCTTCGGCAGTAATTTATTTCAAAGGAGGGCAGTCGATGGAAACGATATACTATTCCAAATTGGATGAGACCGTATACAGCCACATTTGCCAAAACGGTCTGACGGTCAAGGTGGTGCATCGGCCGGGATTTACCCGGAAAATGGCCTATTTCGTCACAGATTTTGGTGCAATCCACACGGATTTTGAGCTGGAAGGAAAAACCTATCATGTT
>JAZORJ010000006.1:0-5820 GCA_045656525.1 Faecousia sp.
ATAGTCTATGCAATATCCGGCGGCATTCAGCTTGTCCACCAAATCCCGATTGCTTTGATCCTTCCGCTGGCGGTATCCTTCCAGCAGGTCCGTAATGGCGGCAAAATGCTCCTGTTTCAGAAACAGGCCCAAAATATGCAATTCCGTTCCTTGATAGTCCGCGGAAAACTCCGTTCCGGCAATGGCTCGGACAGACTTTCCCTTGGCCGCTTTCAAAAACTCCGGCAGACCGGCCACAGTATTGTGGTCCGTCAGAGCAATGGCGGCCAGTCCCCTCTCCTGTGCCAATTCCAGCAGCCGTGTGGGGGTATCCGTGCCGTCAGAAAATGTAGAATGATTGTGTAAATCGCAAAAAACAGCCATAAAAAACTCCTTATTTCCTCTAACGCAAAGGTCATTATTTTTCTTTATTTTAAAATGTATCCCCTGCTGTGTCAAGTCCGGCCGCACAGGAATTGACAGGGAATATTTTTCCCTAAAAATTAGAAATTTTCTCTTGACAAAGGAAGCTTGCCGTGGTATTCTTTTCACGGTTAGCCTGCGCTAACTGCAATTTACTGCTTACCAGTTAGTTTATGCTAACTGCGATCGTTACAGGCCGCTCCCTTGAAAAGCGGCACAAAATTTATGACATAATCTTTTGAGAAGGAGAATCCTTATGAACACACTTCGTCAGGCAAAAGTGGGTCAAACCGTCACGGTGGTGAAGCTTCACGGGGAAGGCGCGGTTAAGCGCCGGATCATGGACATGGGCATCACCAAGGGCACTGACATCTACATCCGCAAGGTTGCCCCCTTGGGCGATCCCGTGGAGGTCACCGTCCGGGGCTATGAGCTGTCCTTGCGCAAGGACGACTGTGAAATGGTAGAAGTCCGGTAAAAGTTCTGATTCTGTATCCAACGCATTTGTTGAGATTAAGCGAGGTATTTTATGAGTTTGAAAATCGCACTTGCCGGCAACCCCAATTGCGGCAAAACTACATTATTCAACACCCTCACCGGTTCTAACCAGTATGTTGGCAACTGGCCCGGTGTTACTGTGGAAAAGAAAGAGGGCAAACTGAAACATCACGACGATGTGACGGTGGTTGACCTGCCCGGCATCTACTCCCTGTCCCCTTACACTTTGGAAGAAGTGGTGGCGCGGAAGTATCTGGTGGACGAACGCCCGGATCTGATTCTGAAGATCGTGGACGGCACCAATTTGGAGCGCAACCTGTACTTAACCACCCAAATGATGGAGTTGGGCATCCCCGTTGTGGTTGCCATTAACATGATCGACATTGTCCGCAAAAACGGAGACTTAATCAACCTGCCCGGTCTTTCCAAGGGTCTGGGTGTGCCGGTGATCGAAATCTCCGCCTTGAAGGGCGACAATGTGTTGGCCGCCGCCGAGGCCGCCATCTTTGCCGCGAAAAACACCAAAGCCACACCCCATCATATTTTCTGCGGCACTGTGGAGCACGCCATTGCCCACATTGAGGAAGCGGTTCTCCATGACCTTCCCGAAGAGCGTCAGCGGTGGTACGCCATCAAGATTTTCGAACGGGACGAGCGGGTACAATCCTTTTTGAACATCCCGGAAAAGACCCTTGCACATATTGAATCGGATATCGCCGCCGTGGAAGCGGAACTGGATGATGATGCCGAGGCCATCATCACCAATGAGCGGTATGTGTACATCTGCAACATGCTGAAAAGCTGTTATAAACGCAAATCCACCGGCAAATTGACCGTTTCCGACAAAATCGACAATGTGGTCACCAACCGGGTTTTGGCTCTGCCTATTTTTGCCGGCGTGCTGCTTCTGATCTACGCCATCGCCATGGGCGGTTGGAGCTTCTCCATCGGTACCATTGCCACCGACTGGGCAAACGATGTGTTCTTTGGTCAGTGGGTTCCCAATGCGGTGGACAGTTTCCTGACATCCTTAAATGTCAGTGGTTGGCTGTACGGCCTGATCATGGACGGCATTGTGGCCGGTGTAGGCGCAGTTCTGGGCTTTGTTCCTCAGATTTTGGTGCTGTGTCTGTTCCTGTCCATACTGGAAGATTGCGGTTATATGTCCCGGGTGGCCTTTATTATGGACCGGCTGTTCCGTAAATTCGGCCTGTCCGGCAAATCCTTCATTCCGCTGCTGGTGGCCACCGGTTGCAGCGTCCCCGGCATTCTGGCCTCCCGGACGATCGATCAGGATCGGGATCGGAAAATGACCATCATCACCACCGGTTTTATCCCCTGCGGTGCAAAGCTGCCCATCATCGGCCTGTTTGCCGGTGCGGTGTTCGGAAATTCCCCTTGGGTGGCGACCTCCTGCTTCTTTGTGGGTATTGCGGCTGTGGTGATCTCCGGCACGATTTTGAAGAAAACCAAGGCCTTTTCCGGCGATCCTGCGCCTTTTGTTATGGAATTGCCTGCCTACCACCTCCCTTCTGTGAGCAATGTGCTGCGCACCACTTGGGATCGGGCATGGGATTTTATCAAGCGGGCAGGTACTGTGGTGCTTCTTTCCTCTGTGGTGCTTTGGTTCCTGCAAAGCTACGGTATTGTTGACGGTGCTTTCCAAGCTGTCACAGACAACAACGAGTCTTTCCTTGCCGCTATCGGCAACGCCATTGCATGGATCTTCTATCCCCTTGGCTGGATGGGCGACATGGCATGGAAGGCTACGGTTGCTACCTTCACCGGTCTGATTGCAAAGGAAGAAGTGGTCATGACCTTCGGCACGCTGTACAATTTCGCCGGCGAGCTCAGCGAAAACGGCGAGGAGATCTGGGCTATGATCGCGCAGGATTTCGGCCCTATCCGGGCATACAGCTTTATGCTCTTTAATCTGCTGTGCGCTCCCTGCTTCGCCGCCATGGGTGCCATCAAGCGGGAAATGAACAACCCCAAGTGGACGGCATTCGCCATTGGCTATATGTGCGTATTTGCCTATGTGATTTCCATGATCGTCTACCAGTTGGGCGGTCTGGCAACGGGAGAAGCGACATTCAGCGCATTCACCGTAATCGCCATTGTTGCCGTTTTGGGTCTCGGCTATCTGCTTCTGCGTAAGGGCTACCGCCCCGCCAAGACTTTGCAGGGGGTGAAGTGATGGGTGACATCCTCGTAATCGGTCTTTTGGGGCTGTGCGTTGTGCTGGCCATTCGCTCCATGTGGAAGGACCACAAAAAAGGCGGCTGCTGTGGAAATTGCAGCAAATGCAAAGGCTGCGGACAATAATATACAACCGGAAGCGGCAATGCCGTTTCCGGTTTTTTCTTTATCAAATCCCTTAGAAAAGCCTTGCTATTTCTTTTTTAATGGGGTAGAATAGAAAAGATAGATTTTGGAAAGAAGGTGTCCATCCATGGAAAATTACGGTTTTGACAATGCAAAGTATCTGCAAATGCAATCTCAGCATATCCGCCAGCGGTTGGATGCTTTCGGCGGCAAGCTGTATCTGGAATTCGGCGGCAAGCTCTTTGACGATCATCACGCCGCACGGGTTCTGCCCGGCTTTGTGCCGGACAGTAAGCTGCAAATGCTCTTGCAGCTGAAAGATCAGGTGGAAATGGTCATCGTCATCAACGCCGGTGACATTGAAAAGAACAAAATCCGTGGCGATCTGGGCATTACCTACGACCGGGATGTTCTTCGCCTGCTGGACATTTTCCGGAGCTTGGGGCTGTATGTTTCCAGTGTGGTGCTCACCCGTTTCCAAGAGCAAAATGTGGCAAAGGCATTCCAAGCCCGGCTGGAAAGCCTTGGTTTAAAGGTCTATCATCATTATGATATTGACGGCTACCCCTCGGACACCGCTCGGGTAGTCAGTGAGGAAGGCTTTGGCCGCAACGATTATATTGAGACCACCCGTTCCTTGGTGGTGGTCACCGCTCCCGGCCCGGGAAGCGGCAAGCTGGCCACCTGTCTGAGCCAGCTGTATCACGAACACAAACGGGGCATTACCGCAGGTTATGCGAAATTTGAGACCTTCCCCATCTGGAATCTGCCTTTGAATCACCCTGTGAATCTGGCCTATGAGGCCGCAACGGCGGATCTGAACGATGTGAACATGCTGGATCCCTTCCATCTGGAAGCCTACGGCACAACTACCGTCAACTACAACCGGGATGTGGAAGCCTTCCCCGTGCTGGTTGCCATGTTTGAGCAGATTTTGGACACCTGTCCCTACAAGTCCCCCACGGACATGGGCGTAAATATGGTGGGCAACTGCATCATCGATGATGAAGCGGTAAAAGCCGCCTCCCGGCAGGAGATCATCCGTCGATACTACACCGCCCTGTGCGATCATAAAAAGGGCAAGGTCAGCGATGAAGTGGTGCGAAAATTGGAGCTGCTCCTGAAAAAAGCCAATGTGGATCTTTCCGCCCGGAAAGTGGTTGCAGCCGCTTTGGCCAAAGCGGAGCAGACCGGCCTGCCGGCCGCCGCTTTGGAGCTGCCTGACGGTCGAATCGTCACCGGCAAAACCTCCAATTTGCTGGGCGCTTCCGCAGCGTTGCTTCTGAACGCTCTGAAAACGCTGGGCGGCATCCGGGACAAGCTGCACCTGATCGCGCCCGTGGTCATTGACCCCATCCAAAAGCTGAAAGTGGGATACTTGGGCAACCGCAATCCCCGTCTGCATACGGATGAGGTGCTGATTGCCCTATCCATCAGTGCCGCAACCAATCCCACGGCAGAGCTGGCTATGGAACAGCTGAGCAATCTCCGGGGAAGCGAAGTCCACTCCACGGTAATTTTGTCGGAAGTGGACGAAATGATGTTCAAGCGCTTGGGCATCCGGGTCACCTGCGAACCGAAATTTAAAGGGTAAAAACCGGCCCCCTCGAACGAGGGGGCCCTTTACCTTCCCCCGGGGGGAAGGTGCCCCAGTGCGTACACTGGGGCGGATGAGGAATGCGGGCAGTAATGTCGGATAATTGCCGTTGTATAGGCATATTCCAGTACCTGTTCTGCCGCCGTTCCTCACCCGTCTTTCAATTTTCCTTTCGGCAAATTGAAATCCACCCTCCCCCCGGGGGAGGGTATAAAAACAACCCCCAAGGCGATGCCTTGGGGGTTTACGTTTTCAATTAGTCAGCAACGTAGGGCAGCAGAGCGATCTGACGGGCACGCTTGATAGCGGTGGTCAGGTCACGCTGGTGAGCTGCGCAGGTACCGGTGGTACGGCGGGGCAGGATCTTGCCGCGCTCGGACAGGTAACGGCGGATCTTCGCAGTGTCCTTATAATCGATGCTGGTCACCTTATCCACGCAGAATGCGCAAACCTTCTTGCGCTTGCGGGGGCGAACACGCTGTTCGTTAGCCATAACGGATTACCTCCTTGTAAGTTTGAAGAAAAGTTCAGTTAGAACGGCAGTTGTGCGTCGTCATCTTCCAGCATCGCAAAATCGGATGCAGGAGCAGCAGCCGGAGCGGAATATCCGCCGAAGCCGCCGGCAGCGGGAGCAGAATAGCCACCCACAGTGTCGCCGTCGCGTCTGCTGTCGCCGAAGTAGACATTGTCTGCCACGACCTCAGCACTGCGGCGCTTATTGCCGTCTTTGTCGGTCCAGGGTCTGATCTGGAGCCGGCCGGAAACCACTGCCATGCGGCCCTTGGTGAAATACTTGGAGACGAACTCTCCGGTCTGACGCCAAGCGACACAGTCAATGAAGTCGGTTTCCCGTTCGCCGTTTTCCCGGTTGCCGAAATCACGATCGACAGCCACGGTGAAGCTGGCAACGGCCACGCCGCTGCCGGTCCGGCGAAGTTCGGGGTCACGGGTCAGTCGACCCATAATGGTGATGTGGTTGAGCATCTCTTAGCCCTCCA
>JAZORJ010000007.1:0-8670 GCA_045656525.1 Faecousia sp.
TGCCCTGTACCCGGATAAAATTCGTCAGGAAGACGGAGATACGATATTTTTGAGCAGCCCCGAAAAACCGGAGTCCAAGGTAGCGCAACCGACCAAAAGACCGTCCGTCGACAGGAAAAATGAGAAAAAACCCATTGACAAGGGCGAAAAGAAATCTTATAGTGTCCAGCAGGATGTTTTGGCATCTCTATCCCAAGAGGAAAAGGAACTATTGAAGCCTCTGTCCAAGGGCACGGTCCTTGTGGACGACCTGATCGCCGCCGGAAAGCTTCCGGCCGCTAAAGTGCTGAGCATGCTCACAATGCTGCAAATTCGTGGCGTGGTGGAGCTTTTGCCGGGCAAACGGGTCGCGTTAAAACAATAAGAATGGAGCAAATTTATGGCAACACCTTCTAATCTCGTGATTGTAGAGTCGCCTTCCAAGGCTAAGACCATTGGTAAGTACTTGGGACCGGAGTATCTCGTAAAGGCCAGCATGGGCCACTTGCGGGATCTTCCCAAGAGTACCATGGGCGTAGATTTGGAACACGACTTTACACCGAAATACCTGCCGGTATCCGGCAAGGAAGACTTAATTAAGGAACTGAAAAAAGCGGCAGCGCAGGCGGATACCGTCTATCTGGCAACTGACCCGGACCGGGAGGGTGAAGCGATCTCCTGGCACTTAAAGGAATTGTTGCAGCTGTCGGACGATAAGGCGCGCCGTGTAACCTTTAACGAGATCACCCAAAAGGTGGTTAAAGAGTCCATTGCCGCACCCCGGGACATTGATTATGATCTGGTGGATGCCCAACAGGCACGCCGGATTCTGGACCGTATTGTGGGCTATCAGCTTTCCCCTCTGCTGTGGAAAAAGGTGCGTCGGGGCCTGTCCGCTGGCCGTGTCCAGAGCGTGGCCACCCGTCTGGTGGTGGATCGGGAAAATGAGATCCGGGCATTTATTCCCAAGGAATACTGGTCGCTGGATGTGACCCTGAATCGGATCGGAAAACCCGGTTCCTTTGTGGCCCATTATTTCGGCAGTCCCAAAAAGAAAGAACTGGGTAATGAGGCACAGGTGCAATCCGTCATCGATGATATCACCGGCAAGAGCTTTACAGTCACCAATGTGAAGCGGGCGGAGAAAAAACGCAGTGCCGCACCTCCCTTTACCACTTCTACCTTGCAGCAGGAGGCTTCCCGAAAGCTGAACATGACCCCAAAGCGTACCATGGCGATTGCCCAGCAGCTCTATGAGGGCGTGGATGTGGAAGGAGAGGGCACAACAGGTCTGATCACCTATATGCGTACCGACTCTCTGCGCCTTTCCGATGAGGCCATGGCCGCTGCGGCGGATTTTATTAAGCAACGCTACGGAAAAGAGTACTATTACGGACATTTCCATGTCTTTAAGACCAAGTCCGGCGCACAGGATGCCCACGAAGCCATCCGTCCTACCCATGTGGAGCTGGATCCGGAGCAGATCAAGGGCAGCCTGACAAGGGAGCAGTATAAGCTCTACAAATTGATTTGGAGCCGCTTTTTGGCCTCCCAGATGGCCAATGCAGTGTATGATACTGTGGCCATCGATACGGAGTGCTCCGGCCATGTTTTCCGCAGCACCCATCAGAGCATGAAATTTGCCGGATTTGTTGCCGTCTATGAAGAAGGACGGGACGATGAGGCGGAAGCCGTGGGATCTCCCTTGCCGGATCTGCAAGAAGGGGATACGGCAGATGCTGTGAAGATGGAAAAGGAACAGCATTTCACCCAGCCGCCTGCACGGTATACGGAAGCCACGCTTGTTAAGGCAATGGAAGAAAAGGGCGTTGGCCGCCCCTCTACCTATGCATCCATCGTTTCCACTATTCAGGATCGGGAATATGTGTTAAAAACGGACAAACGCTTGGCACCCACGCCTTTGGGCGAGGTGGTCAACGGCTTGATGATGGATCGTTTTAACGACATCATCGATGTGGAATTTACCGCCAATATGGAGACAAAGCTGGACGATGTGGAGGCAGGTACCCGGAAGTGGAAGGAAGTTCTGGGAGAATTTTATGAGGAATTCCGTCAGGAACTGACGGATGCCGAACAGGCGCTGGAAGGCACCCGTCTGAAAGTGCCGGAAGAGGAAACAGAGGAAATTTGCGAGGTTTGCGGCAGAAAGATGGTCGTCAAAACCGGCCGCTTCGGAAAATTCCTGGCCTGTCCCGGTTGGCCGGAGTGTAAGAATACCAAGCCCATCGTGGAAAAAATGCCCGGCCGCTGCCCCAATTGCGGCGGTACCATCTTGAAGCGTAAATCCAAGAAGGGATACCCTTATTACGCCTGCGAAAAGGGTGCGGAATGTGGCTTTATGAGCTGGGATGTGCCCACGGATCAGGATTGCCCGGGATGTGGACAGACTCTGTTTAAAAAGTCCGGTCGTGGCCGGATGAAACCCTTCTGCATCAACGAAAAGTGCGAGCACTTCCTGCCGGAAGACAAGCGCGGGTATTACAAGAAGGCGGATTCCAAGGAGTCCGAGGATAAAAAGACCAAAAAGACGACAAAAAAGTCCACCAAAAAGAAAGAGGCAAGCAAATGAGCGTAGTAAAAGTCATTGGCGCAGGCCTGGCCGGCTGCGAAGCGGCTTGGCAGTTGGCCCAGCGGGGCATTTCCGTGGAGCTTTACGAGATGAAGCCCAAGAAAATGTCGCCTGCCCACCATAGCGCGGATTTTGCAGAGCTGGTCTGTTCCAACTCTTTCCGGGGTGACCGCTTGGAAAATGCGGTGGGTCTTCTGAAAGAGGAACTGCGCCGCTGCGGCAGCCTGATCATGCAGTGTGCAGAGGCTACCCGGGTGGAGGCCGGCGGATGTCTGGCGGTGGATCGGGGCGGCTTTGCCGCAATGGTTACAGAGAAAATCCGCAATCACCCCGATATTACCGTGATCGATGAGGAAGTCACAACAGTGCCGGAAGGCCCTGTGATCGTTGCTACCGGCCCTCTGACCTCCGATGCCATGAGTGATGCCATTGGCACCTATTTCGGACAGGACTATCTGCACTTTTTCGATGCAGCAGCGCCATTGGTCACAGCGGAGTCCATCGATATGACCAAGGCGTGGTGGCAGAGCCGCTATGACCGGGGAACACCGGATTATGTAAACTGCGCCATGGATAAAGCGGAGTATGAAGCCTTTGTTACCGAACTGGTGGCAGCAGAAGAAGCAGAAGTCCATGGCTTCGAGGATAAAAATGTTTTTGAGGGCTGCATGCCCGTGGAAGTCATGGCTCGTCGGGGCTTTGACACCCTGCGCTACGGCCCGCTGAAACCGGTGGGTCTGACTGACCCCAACACCGGTAAGGAACCCTATGCCGTAGTGCAGCTGCGGCAGGATAATAGCGAGGGCAGTATTTTTAATCTGGTGGGTTTCCAGACCCATTTGAAATTCGGTGAGCAGAAACGGGTATTTTCCATGATTCCCGCCCTGAAAAATGCGGAATTTGTCCGCTATGGCGTGATGCACCGCAATACATTCCTGCAATCTCCCAAGCTGCTGGACTGTTACTATGCAGACCGTCGCAACCCCATGGTTGCCTTCGCTGGGCAGATGACCGGCGTGGAAGGCTATGTGGAATCCACAGCCTCCGGCTATTTGGCAGCGGTTGCCATGGCGGCCAAGGTGCAGGGCAAGGAAGTGCCGGTATTCCCGAAAACCACTGCCATCGGTGCATTGGGACACTACATCAGCGATGAATCGGTTGTGAATTTCCAGCCGATGAATGTCAATTTCAGCATTATTGCTCCCTTGGAGCAAAGAGTCCGTAAAAAGGCAGAGAAAAATCTTGCCATCGCCAACCGCTCTCTGGCAATCATCGAGGAAATGATCGCCCGGGGGATATAAAGAAAGAGGTGCGGATATGAAGATCATTATTGACGCCATGGGCGGTGACCATGCTCCGGAAGCTCCGGTGCTGGGCGCTATTGAAGCCGCCAGAACCTATGGAAGCCAAATTACTTTGGTAGGCCGTGGGGAAGAAATTTTGAATGTCATGAAGCAAAATGGCATTGACACGCTCCCCAAAGGGGTGGAGATCGCCAATGCCGAGGATGTTGTGGATATGCACGACGATCCTGCCAATGTGATTCGCAAGAAGCCTAATTCCTCCATGGTAGCGGGTTTAAAAATGCTGGCCGACGGACAGGGTGATGCGTTCATTTCTGCCGGCAGTACCGGTGCATTGCTCACCGGTGCCACATTGATCGTCAAGCGGGTCAAGGGCATCCGTCGTGCGGCGATGGGCCCCGCTATGCCCAATAAAACCGGCGGCAAGACCGTGATTTTGGACTGCGGTGCCAACGCCGAATGTACCCCGGAGTTTTTGCTCCAATTCGGCTTGGTGGGTTCTCTCCACGCCAAAGCCACTTACGGTGTGGAAAATCCCAAGGTAGGTCTGCTGAACATCGGCACGGAGGACACCAAGGGCACCCTCTTGCAGAAAGAGGCTTACAGCCTGCTGCAACAGGCATCGGACAAGGGTATTATTAACTTCGTTGGCAATGTAGAAGCCCGGGATGTACCCCTGGGTGCGGTGGATGTGGTGGTTTGTGACGGCTTTGCCGGCAATGTGCTGCTGAAATCCATTGAAGGCACGGCTATGTTCATGGGCAGCCTGATGAGTAAAATGTTCAAGAAGAACCTTTTGAGCAAGCTTGCAGCTGTGCTGGTGATGAAGGACATCAAGGCATTCAAGAAACTGCTTGACTACCGTGAGATCGGCGGAACCCAGTTCCTGGGTATCCAGAAGCCGGTCATTAAAGCTCACGGATCCTCGGATCAGATTGCGTTCCGCAACGCAGTGCGGCAGGCAGAGGAAGCGGCAAGTCGGAATATTTCCGCCCAGCTGGAAGAAGGCTTGGCTGCGTTAAAGGAGATCGGCAATGATTAACGAACTGGAAAAAGCCATCGGCTATCAGTTCCGGAATATTACCTTGCTTCAAAACGCCCTATCCCATTCCTCCTACGCCAACGAACGTTGGCACGATAGTCTGAAAAGCAACGAACGGTTGGAATTTTTGGGCGACTCGGTGCTGGGAATGCTGGTGGCGGAGCATCTGTATCACACATTCCCCAATCGTCCGGAAGGGGAACTGACCCGGATGCGGGCGGACATGGTTTGCGAAAAGTCCTTGGCGATGGTTGCAAACCGACTGGATCTGGGCCGACATCTGATGCTGGGCAAGGGTGAAGAAACCGGCGGTGGTCGGAATCGGGATTCGATTCTGGCGGATGCTGTGGAGTCTGTACTCGCTGCCTGTTATTTGGATGGCGGTATGGACGCAGCGGTGCAATTTGTCCGGAAATTTATTCTGGTGAATGTGCCTGTAACCAAGCTCCACAATACGGATTATAAGACCGCCTTGCAGGAGCTGGTGCAGCAAAAGAAAAATCAGGTGATCGCCTACCGTTTGGTAGGGGAGAGCGGCCCGGATCACGACAAGGAATTCCGGGTGGAAGTGACCCT
Organism: Faecousia sp.; assembly: GCA_045656525.1. Classification (GTDB taxonomy): domain Bacteria; phylum Bacillota; class Clostridia; order Oscillospirales; family Oscillospiraceae; genus Faecousia. The sequence continues at coordinate 5,492 of JAZORJ010000007.1, forward strand.
GAACGGCGAAACCGTAGGTTTTGGCATCGGAAGCAGCAAAAAGCGCGCGGAGCAAGCCGCCGCCCAAGCTGCGATTGAAAAATTATATCCAAATGCCTAACAAAAGGGCTGTTGCTTTACGCAACAGCCCTTACTTTGTTATTTACCTTCGGTGACTTCCTTGTAATTTTTCAGCACATCGTCCACAATGCCCTGAATGGTAATTTCCCGGATCTCTTTTGCGTATTCCGGTGTGAACAGCTCGAATTCCTTCTTGGCAGGGCGTCTGCTCTCCGGAGTGTAGTAATCACGCAGTGCGCCGTAATGCTGAGGATATTTGGTTTCGTCCAAATACTCGGGATGATAATAATCAGGATTGATGGCGTAGTTCAATGCCATTTCCCAAACACCACCGTGATAAGGCTTGGGCAAACCATTCTTGGCGCAGTGATCCATGATATAACCGATGTTGTAATCCAAAGAACTGCAAGTGATCACGCGCATTCCGTGGAAATCACCGGAGACAGAGCCTCTGGTCAGCGCATGGGGAGGCTCCATACCGTTTGTCTTGCAAACGATCTCCTTAATGAGCTGAGCGGCAGGGCTGTGAGAGCCGACGAACATGCAAACCTTAAATTCCAGTTCATCTGCCAGCATTTCCAACAGCTCTTCGTAAATGGCATAGCAGGCCTCACGGCTGAAAAATACGCTGGGATAAACACTGGCAAAGTATTCGTCATATTCCTCCCGGAAGTGGGGCTTGAATCGCGCTCTCAGTTCTTCCCGACTCAGGTGGGGGCGTCGACCCTCGGGAGCAATGGGCAGCATGGGAAACACGATACCACCGGTAATTTCGGCCGCAGCCAAGCACCAGTCGTAGCCCTTGTTGGTGTCCAGACCCAGAATGTTGCATTCTTCGTGATACTCCAAGGGGCCTGCGGCAACATAGATAATAGAGGCCCGTTCCTTTTCCTGGTCAAACTCGTAGGGGGTAAGCTCCTCGTATTTGTGCATGTTTCTTGCCATTGGGTATCAACTCCTTATGATTGTAGTATTTTATGCCTTTTCCAGAGCCAGTGTGCGGGTAGTCAGATCGCAGACCTCGCTGGGTCCGAAATACTGAATTGCACCGGGATAGACATAGCAGGTTTCCACAGCCCACTGCTCCCGATTAGCCTCAAAGAACTTGAAGGGGGCGCCATCCAGCTCCACCAAAGCCTTGCGGATAACGGGCTTGTCGTGACCGTGGCGACGCTCGATGTTCATCATCTTGGTGATGGGCATGCCACCGGCAGTCCACTCATCAGCGGGCTTGCTCAGGTTGGATACTTTGGAAAGATAGCCGTTAAAGCCATACTGAATCAGCATAAATGCGTTGTAGCCCAAGGAGTAGCAGTAGTCAGCGTCGAAGTTAGAGGGGAAAGCGCAGCGGCCTTCGTAACCCAGGAAGTGATGCAGAGCGGAGAACTTGCCCTTGTAGGTGCCGGCGGCCTTGCGGGCAGCCAGATTTTCCTTGACCATAGCGGAGAACAGCTTCTCGGACTCGATCAAAGACACCTGCACATTGCCGTGGGGGTCACGCTCCAAAAACAGCTGCTGCTGAATAGCCTGCGGCAGAATTTCAAATACGGCCATGGAAGCGGCAGTCAGACCGGCCTTGATGAAGGCGTACTTTTCTTCCCAGCTGGGCAGCACATTGAAGGCGTCAGCCTTTTCGCCAGCCAGCAGCTCGTTGATCTCTGCAATCAGCACGGAGAACTCGGGAACGAATTCCACAATGCCCTCGGGAATGATGGCAACGCCAAAATTCATGCCCTTGGCTGCACGAGCGGCTACGGAGTCAGCAATGTAATCGGTGATCTGAGCCAGGGACATCTTCTTAGCGGCAACTTCTTCGCCAATCAGGCAGATGTTGGGCTGGGTCTGCAAGGCAGCTTCCAGAGCCACATGGGACGCAGAACGACCCATAACCTTAACAAAGTGCCAGTACTTCTTGGCGGAGTTGGCGTCACGCTCAATGTTGCCGATGATCTCGGAATAGGTCTTGGTGGCGGTGTCAAAGCCGAAGGAGCATTCGATGTCTTCGTTCTTCAAGTCACCGTCAATGGTCTTGGGACAGCCGATGACCTGTACGCCGGTGTTGTGGGCGGCAAAGTACTCAGCCAGAACGGCAGCGTTGGTATTGGAGTCGTCGCCACCGATGATAACAACGGCGGTGATGCCGTGCTTTTTGCAAACCTCAGCAACCACGGCAAACTGCTCTTCGGTTTCCAGCTTGGTACGGCCGGAGCCGATGATGTCGAAGCCGCCGGTATTGCGGTACTGGTTGATGTATTCGTCAGTAAATTCAATGTAGCTGTCTTCCAGCAGACCGCTGGGGCCGCCCTTAAAGCCGTACAGGACATTGTCCTTGTCGGTTGCTTTCAGAGCATCATACAGGCCGCAGATGACGTTGTGACCGCCGGGAGCCTGACCGCCGGAGAGGATAACACCCACAACCTGCTTCTTGGCAGCAGAGGTGTTGGCACCTTTCTGGAAGGTGATCTCATTTTTGCCATAGGTGTTGGGGAACAGTGCCTTGATCTTGTCCTGATCGGCAACGCTTTCCGTGGGCGCACCGTTTTTGACACAGATTTCGGCAATGCCGTTTCTCAACATACCGGGCAGCTTGGGCTGATACTGGTATCTGGCCAGTTGCAGGGGGGATACTTTCATAGTAAAACACTCCTTGTAAAGTTTCTTTAATCGCCCAATATTATACCTTATTTTCAAGAAAAGGTAAATAGCAAATTCCGATAATTCCGGCAAAAAATCCGGGAAGTGAGCGCCTGCTGTGAGACATTTTTCACAAAATTGAGAATTCTATATATTTTTATTGAAAAAGCAAAAAAATGTGCTATAATAGTAGGCGCAAAAAACACAGGGTTTTCCTGTATATATTGAAAGGATTGATTCCAATGGCTCTTGTAACAACAACTGAAATGTTCAAGAAGGCTTACGACGGCGGTTATGCCATCGGTGCTTTCAACGTTAACAACATGGAAATCGTTCAGGCAATTACTGAGGCTTGTAAAGAAGAAAAGGCTCCCGTAATTCTGCAGGTTTCCAAGGGCGCCCGTGCCTACGCAAACCATACTTACCTGGTTAAGCTGGTTGAGGCTGCTGTCATTGAGTGCCCCGAAATTCCCATCGCTCTGCAC
>JAZORJ010000008.1:0-2794 GCA_045656525.1 Faecousia sp.
TTTGATTCTGTCCGGAGTGTCACAAAGAAGCAGCCTGCCATCTTTCATAATAGCAATCCGGTCAGAGGGCGCTTCGGCCTCCTCCATGTAGTGAGTTGTCAGCACAATGGTAATGCTTCCTTTGAGAGAACGAACCAGCTCCCACAAATCACTTCGAGCAAGGACATCGAGGCCCAGTGTGGGCTCGTCCAGAAACAGGATCTCCGGCTGGCCGATCAGCGCCATGGCAATACTCAGTCTGCGCTGCATACCGCCGGAGAGCGTACCTGCTTTTTTCTTCATCACCGACAAAAGACCTAACTGTTCAGACAGTTCCACAATCTTGTGTATTTGTTTTTCTTTTGATAGTCCATGCACACAGCACAGCAATGCCAGATTTTCCTCCACAGAAAGACCGGCTGCAACCGCAGTTTCCTGCGGCGAAATGCCGATAATGGATTTTATGGCAGCGGTATCTGTGCGTATGCTTTTGCCATTTAGATGGGCATCGCCGGCTGTTGGCCGCGTCAGGCAGGACAGCATTTTGATGGCGGTGGTTTTTCCGGCTCCGTTTACACCCAGCAGGGAAATCAATTCGCCTTTCGATATCGTCAGGCTAAGGTTATCTACGGCAACGACATCTTTATATTTCTTTGTCAGCCCCTCGATTCTGATCCCGTCCATATCCGGTTACCGACTTTCGTTCAGTTTTGCGTTCAGAGCATTTGCTTTGGCTTTATTAACGCAATAGATAATGAGCCAGATGACAGCATAGCCTGCAACAAAAATGCCGGTAAATACAAGGATGGGAATCCAATGCTGTTGCAGCCAGCCGTTGAGCAGGTAGGTGAGCAGGTACGCTATATACAGTCCGGCACCGTGAATCATAGCGGCTGAAAGCAGCGGCAACTGCTCCAACTGATAGATGGCGGTCATGCCTGCTACAATAAACGCCAACAGCGTGATGGACAAAATGCCCATACAAACCTCGTGGGGAGTGAGTGTTTCCACAGTGCCGGTGGCACCTAAAATTCCGTAAATGATTGCCAATACGAGGGGGCCTCCACCGGCACAGATCAGACCACGAAAGAAAAATTCTTTCCAAAATTTATTCATTTTGTGTCAAACCTCCTTTTGATTTGGGCAAAGCACCGCCGGGAGACATACTCCCGATAGCCGCATTTGAAAACTGCGTCTACACTGCCGGCGTATGTAACGGCGAACCGATCCAGACGATTCTCATTTGCCAATGTGCTTTTGTTGATGCGGATGAAAGACGGGGGAAGTTGCGTTTCCAATTCATACAGCCGCTGTTTTAGCCTGTACCGGCGATTCTTGGAATCCACGGCATAGGTTTTGCCGTCCAATACGGTGATGCACTCAATTTCAGAAACAGACAGCATTTTGATATCATCCTCCGTGTAACCGGGGATGCGGTCTGTATGTTTGAAAATAAGCGCCTCGATCTCGTCAATCAGAGCGGTGCGCTGGTGTGCGGTAATCACCACTTCTTCGTCCTTTTCTTCGTTGATGATCAGTTTGAATTTCATCCCACCACCTCCTGTGCATACAGTATAGCATACGAATTGTAAAAAATGTTGCAAATATAGCTCATCGGCATTTTAGAAGCATCAAACGGCAAAGCTTACCCACATTTATTCCGCAAGAACTTTACATTCTGCGAAAAAGAGAGTATAATGTCGAAAAGGGGTGGTGGAATGAATGCAGTAATTTTTAACCCGCTGGAAGAATTTGAAGGCAAATATAAAAATACCCATGCAGAACACACCAATCAGTTCTTTGAGAGACTTGTGGAGCAATCCAGAGTCGATATAGAACAAAACCGGTCGACTGTGCGTCAGTACAACGCCTATAAAGAGCGGTTAGCCGATCTGACGAAAAAGCGAAATTGGCTGCGTTTTTTCAGAGTGCTGATGTGCATCACCATTTTGCTGATACCGTTGGTGATTTGGAAAATGACGCCAAAGATTCGGGCACTTAAAGCCCAGATCGAGGAGGCAGATCAGCGAGCAGATGCCCTGCTGGCCGAAGCCCAAAGCCAAATGCGCCCTCTTAACATGCTCTTTACAGACAGAGATGCCTTAGATATTATTGAGGCCACGATTCCGCTGATATCCTTTGACAAGTGCTTTTCCGTAAAACAGGAAGCGGATATGAAAATCAATTATGATTTCCGCGAAGACAATGACACGGAAGAATCTACAATAGATGTCCTTGCCGGCAGCTATAACGAAAATCCGTTTTTGTTTGAAAACAAGCTGATACATACCATGGGTTTGGAAACCTACCACGGACAGAAAACGATTCACTGGACGGAAACCTATCGGGATTCCAGTGGCAAATTGCAGACCAGGACGAGAACCCAAACGCTCCATGCAACGGTAACGAAGCCGAAGCCCTTTTATAACACGCAGGTGGTTTTGAATTATTGTTCCCAAGGTGGCCCGGATCTGTCATTTAGCCGGGATGCATCTCATTTGGAGCAAAAGAGCGAAAAGGAAATTGAGCGAATCGTAAAACGGGGAGAAAAGAAGCTGCAAAAGAAAACCGAGCAGGCAATCAGCCGGAACGGCGATTTTATGAGCATGTCGAATTCCGATTTTGAAGTACTGTTTGATGCTTTGGACAGAACCAATGAGGTGCAGTTCAGAACCCTATTTACGCCCTTGGCCCAGACCAATATGGTGGATCTGATCCTCTCCAAGGCCGGTTACGGCGATGATTTTAACTTCATCAAGTCCAAGCGTACCAACAGGATCCTTTCAAACCACAGCCAAGGACGGGCGATCAAGCT
>JAZORJ010000009.1:0-2571 GCA_045656525.1 Faecousia sp.
CTGAGGGCGCAGTCAAAGGGAGACCGAGTATTCTGCGACGCAAAGGCACGCGTTAGTTGCCGGGGATATGTTGGTATCCCGCTGAGTGAAAATCAAGGTGGCACCGCGAGTATGTAGTATTCGCCCTTGACGGAAGGCGTCTTCTGTCAAGGGCATTTTTTATTAAGGAGGAATAACAATGGCAAATACACAGAAAAATCTGACCCGGCGGCTGGTCCTGTCCGCACTTTTGGCAGCGTTGACTTGTGTGGCAACCATGCTGATTAAAGTTCCCTCACCGCTGAAAGGGTATCTGAATTTGGGGGATGGAATCGTCCTGCTGTGCGCATGGCTGCTTTCGCCTGTATACGGTTTTCTGGCTGCCGGTATTGGATCCGGCTTGGCGGATCTGTTTGCCGGATATGCGGTGTATGTGCCTGCCACATTTGTAATAAAAGGCCTGATGGCTGTGGTTGCATGTTACGGTTTCCGCTTTTTGCGCAAAGCTATGGGAAGCATTGCTGCCATGATTGTGGCGGGTATCTTGGCGGAGATTGTCATGGTGCTGGGATACTATATTTTCGAAGGCTTTTTGTACGGCTTTGTGGAATCCTTGGTGAATATCCCGGCCAATGCTGTTCAGGGTGTAGCCGGAGTCATCTTGGGTGTAACACTGAACAAAATATTCGAAAAAACCAATTTATTCATAAAGACATAAGCGCTTGGAGGAAATAAACATGGAATTGAACGGCGTAAATTTTGATACTTATTTTAGAAACTATCCCGACAAAAAGGGTTATTTCGGCCCCTATGGCGGTTCCTATGTCAGCGAAGAGCTGCAAAAGGCGATGGATGAAATTACCGAAGCCTATCATACCATCTGCCAGTCCCGTAAGTTTATTGCGGAATTGCGCCGCATCCGGAAGGAGTTCCAAGGCCGTCCTACGCCTATTTCCCATCTGGAACGGTTGTCCACATCTTTGGGCAAGGTGCAATTGTATGTCAAGCGTGAGGACCTGAACCACACCGGCGCGCATAAGCTCAACCACTGTATGGGCGAGGTGCTTTTGGCCAAGTACATGGGCAAGAAGAAGGTCATTGCGGAAACCGGTGCAGGCCAGCATGGCGTGGCGATGGCCACTGCAGCGGCCTATTTCGGCATGGAATGTGATATTTACATGGGTGCGGTGGATATTAAGAAGCAAGCGCCCAATGTGGCTCGGATGAAAATTCTGGGTGCAAATGTGATCGAGGTTACCCACGGTCTGCAAACCCTGAAAGAAGCTGCGGATGCTGCTTTTGAGGCATATACTAAGGATTATCACAACTGCATGTACTGCATCGGTTCTGTCATTGGCCCCCATCCGTTCCCCTTGATGGTGCGTGACTTCCAGCATGTGGTGGGTGAAGAAGCAAGAGAGCAATTTGTGGAAATGACCGGCCATCTGCCGGATGCCATCGTGGCCTGTGTTGGCGGCGGTTCCAACTCCGCAGGCTTCTTTGCCGGATTTTTGAATGATCCCGTGGATATTTACGGCATTGAGCCTCTGGGACGCGGTACTACATTGGGCGATCATGCGGCCAGCCTGCAATACGGCACAGAGGGCATCATGCACGGCTTCAACAGCATCATGCTGAAAGATGCCAATGGCGATCCCGCTCCCGTTTATTCGGTGGCCAGCGGTTTGGACTATCCTTCTTCCGGTCCGGAGCACGCCTTCTGGCATGATTTGGGACGGGTCAAGTACGATGTGATCAACGATGACGAGACCATCGACGCATTCTACAAGCTGGCCCGTATGGAGGGCATCATCCCCGCCATTGAAAGTGCCCACGCGGTTGCCTACGGCATCAAGCTGGCACAAAAGATGGGCACAGGCTCTGTGTTGATCAATCTCTCCGGTCGTGGAGATAAGGATATGGACTACATCATCGAGCAGTACGGAATTCGATAAAATAATCGCAAGAAATCCTGCAAAAGCACTTGATTTTTGCAGGATTTCTGTTATACTTCCTTTAAAGCAAGAAAACTTGCAAAAAGGGAGAGCGTTTTATGTACATGCGTATAGAGTCAGATTCCATCGGCAGCCGTCAGATTCCGGCGGATGCTTATTATGGTGTACAGTCCTTGCGTGGCGCGGAAAACTTCCGTATTACCGGGCAATTATTGCGTCCTGAGTTTATCAATGCCATGGCAATGATCAAAAAGACCTGTGCCATTTGTAACCACGCAGTAGGGGAATTGGATGCTGCCCGGCGGGATGCCATCGTCATTGCCTGCGATGAAATTTTGCAAGGCAACTTGCACGATCAATTCCTTTGTGATCCCATTCAAGGCGGTGCGGGAACGACCGCTAACATGAATGCCAATGAAGTAATTGCCAACCGGGCTATTGAGCTTATGGGTGGAAAAAAGGGAGACTATACGATCGTCCATCCCAATGACCATGTGAATCGGGCGCAGTCCACCAATGATGTGATTCCCACAGCGGCTAAGCTCACTGCCGCCCAATTGCTGGAAAAGGTTATCTGTCAGGTGGTTCGCTTGCGGGATGCTTTGCAGGCCAAAGAGACGGAGTTCCATGACATTAT
>JAZORJ010000010.1:0-3540 GCA_045656525.1 Faecousia sp.
GTTAAACCGGTAGTCAACCATTTACGGTGGTTCGTAGAAACGCTTACCCCTATTGTAAGCATATACCCGCTATGTGCCATTTGACCAAATTCTATTGATCATTGGAATGAAATTGTATCACACTTATACAATATATGCAAGCATTTTTTTAGAATTCTCCGGTTGCATACATCACGGCAGAGAGTGCGCACAGGGGCGCAGTCTCACAGCGCAGAATACGCTTGCCCAATGTGCATATCTGAAAACCCATTTCCTTGGCCTGCGCAACCTCTTTTTCTTCCAATCCACCCTCAGGACCGGTAAGCAGGCTGATGGTTGCAGCACTTCCCTGCTCCATGGCCATTTTCAGGGTCAACGCCTGCTCATTTTCGTAGAACATCAGTGCTTTGTCCGCCTGCGCTCCTCTTGCCAGTGCTTCTTTGTAACTGCCCACGACCAATACTTCCGGGATTCTGCCCCGTCCGGACTGCTCGGCAGCGGATGCGGCGATCTTTTGCCAACGCTCGACCTTCTTTTTCAGACTCTTTTCATCGGGTTTTGAAACGCACCGGGCCGATGGAAACGCCACGATCTCATATGCGCCCAGCTCGGTTGCTTTTTGAATCACATGCTCCAATTTATCGCCCTTGGGGAAAGCCATATACATGCTGACCCGCACAGCGGGCTCAGATTCTGACTCTCTGCGGCTCTTTACTACAAGGCTGAACTGGCCCTCACTCACATCGCTGACGGCGCACAGGCACTCATGTCCCTGTCCGTCGCAAACCAGAACCTCTTCCCCGTTTTTCAGCCGCAAAACCTTAGCGTGTTGCGCATTCTCCCCAGTCAAAACCAAGAAATTGGGTTGCAATTCCTCCGGTGTTACAAAAAATCTTGTCATCGTTCATCCCTCATTTCTTCCACTATTCTAACATAGCTGTACATAAGGTGCAACTATTTTCTGTAACCTGTCATTGCGAGCCAGTGCGCACACTGGCGTGGCAATCTCCTGATAACACAATGTGCAAAGATGTGCACTTGACATTTCCCAGTCAAAATGGTATAATTTTCAGCGATGGAGAGATGTCCGAGCGGTTTAAGGAGCTAGTCTTGAAAACTAGTGATACCGAGAGGTACCGTGGGGTTGAATCCCACTCTCTCCGCCAAAATAATCCCCACCCCATCCGGGGTGGGGATTATTTTATTGGAGTGGGATTCGAAAGGCCGTTAAGAAAACATGCCGGTGGAATCAAATCTCTTCTACTCTCTTGACTCTCTCAACCTCACCGCTCAGCAAGGAACGGTTGATGGCGTTCAGTACAAACACAGGTGCGAAGAAGTCTTCATAGCTCTGCTTCTGTTCGTTGCCCTGCAACAGACGGTAGAAATCCATGAACTCATTGGGGAAATAACCACTGACGGTATAAGTACTGCCAACAACATTCGTCTTGGCGCTGACGCTGGCATAATACACGCTGCCGGGGACATAGGAAAGGTCTACATCGTAATCGGCATAATGTACATCAACATGCACGGTCTCGCCCTGCTGCCATGCGCGGACGGTCTCCGGGTAGTTGCCGAAAATCTCCATCATGACCTGCACCAGATGCTGGGTGTAGAAGAAGAAACCGCCATGGGGGTTATCCATGTTGATGGGGCAACGCAGGAAGCCGCCGTTCACTTCACCGTAAGTCTTATCTGCAACCACAGCTTTCAGTTCCTGCACAAACTCATTGTACACGCATACGCTGCCGCCGCTGACGGGGATATTGCGCGCCTTCAAATCCTGCATAAATGCCTTGGCATCTTCTTCGGTGCAGGTAATGGGCTTATCGATAAAGATGGGAATACCGCTTTCCAGATAAGGCTTAGCATACTTGTAGTGATTGTCGCCATGACGGAGAGTAATGATGATGCCGTCCACCTTGCCTACGAACTGGTCGTAAGACTCCGCAACCGGAACACCAAACATGTCATGGAGTTTGGCAGAAGCCTCCGGCTCATGGCTGTAAACACCTACGAATTCGATATCGGGAACCAAGTTCTCATTGATGACTGCTTTCAAAAATTGGTTGGCGTGGGAGTTTTCACAACCCAAAATTGCTACTTTGTACATGATTTACCCTCATTTCTTCTGATTTGTTTTTTATATAACATGACTGCGGTGCGGCTGGGAAGATAGATCCGGAATCCCACCCGGCCGTCAGCATGTTTTATAGACATATATTTTTGGTGGGCTATCCGCCCGTGACCGCCGTAACAGTAATCGTCCGTGGACATAGCGACAACATACTCGCCTTCTTCGGCCATAGGCACGAAGTAGCTCTCATAAGAACGGCAGGGATCAAAGTTGAATATATATGTGCCACCGCCCTTTTGATAGGCAAGCACATTATCCCCATTGTGGACTAGCAGTTGCTTGTCCTGTCTGGCGATTACCCTATGCTTTTTCGCCTTGGCAATCATATCCCGATCAAAGTTATTTAAATACTGATATTTCAGGTTGGGGTCGTCTGCTAAATGCCATTGCCGGCGGCAATAATGGTAGCTCCAACCGTTACCCTCTCTGGGAAAGTCGATCCACTCCGGATGGCCGAATTCGTTGCCCATGAAGGTCAGATAGCCCTCACCGCCCAAGGTCATAGTCAGCAGACGGAGCATCTTGTGAATCGCCATACCCCGGTCAATAATCAGACTGGTATTCCCTGCATCCATGGACCAGTACATCTCCTGATCGCACAGTCGGAACATCAGCGTCTTGTCGCCCACCAAGGCCTGATCGTGGGATTCACAGTAACCAATGACCTTCTCCCCCGGCCAGCGGTTGGCCAGCTCGTAATAGATCTGGTTGAAGTCCCAGTCTTCATCCCTGCGCTCTTCCAGCAGGCGGATCCACATGTCCGGCTCACCCATGGCAAGGCGGAAACCAAAGCCGATACCGCCGTCTTTAATGGGCAGGCACATACCCGGCATAGCGGACATATCCTCTGCAATCAGAATCGCGTGAGGATTGATCTCCCGTACCAAGTCGGATGCCAGTTGCAGATAGGTAACTGCCTCCGTATCTGTATTCATGGAAAAATACAGCTCCGGACCGGTAAAGGCCGTACCAAGGCCATGGTCGTGGTAGAGCATGGAAGTAACACCGTCAAAACGGAAGCCGTCAAAGTGGTATTCTTCCATCCAGAATTTCAGATTGGACAGCAGGAAGTGAATGACCTCGTGCTTGCCGTAATTGAAGCATTTGGTTCCCCAAGCAGTGTGATCGCCCCTCGGACCATCGTGGAAATACTGATAAGTGGTGCCGTCGAATTCATTGAAGCCCTCTCGTGTATTGCGGGAAGCGTGGGAATGGACAATATCCAGCAGCACGGCAATACCCATTTCATGGGCTGCATTTACCAGTGCTTTCAATTCCTCCGGCATGCCGAATCGAGAGGATGCCGCAAAGAAATTGGTAACCTGATAGCCAAACGAAGCATAGTAAGGATGCTCCATCACCGCCATGACCTGAATGGTATTATAGCCCAGATCCCGAATCCGGGGCAGAATATTCTCCCG
>JAZORJ010000011.1:0-2975 GCA_045656525.1 Faecousia sp.
TGGTCCGTGAGCTGGGAATGGATACGCCGATGCTGTCCACCCGTCCATTGGCTGCCAAGATCGCCGGTGAGGTCTTTAGCCTGAATTACATTCCTGTTCGGCAGAAGGATGCGGATTCTGACCGTCCCTCCATTCGCCGCGCCATGCAGGCATCCGGCGGACAGGTGCGCCTGCTGCGCTACGGTGACGACACCGGTCGGGAGGTCTATACCCGCACAGCGCAGTTTGTGACGTTCCTGGCACTGCACCGCCTGTATCCGCAGGCACGGGCAAAGATGAATTGCACCGTCGGTTCCGGCTTGTTTATCGCTGTATATGGCTGTAAGGAATTTTCCGTGCGTGCGCTGAAAGCAGAGATCGCACGGCTGGTGGAAATGGACATTCCGCTGATTCGCCAGCGTTTGTCTACACAGGAAGCCATTGCCCGGTATTCTGCCGCAGGACAGGTGGATAAAGCAAGGCTGCTATCTTGGCGGCAGGAGCCCTATTTTGACGAATACATCTTTGAAGACTTCGGTGATTATTTCTATGGGGAGCTTGCGCCCTCTACCGGCTATCTGAAAGTTTGGGATATCCAGCAGAAAGACGGCGGCTTCATGTTTATTTATCCCGATGATCAGGATCCGGATCAGGTGGCGGACTACAAAGAAAGCCCCCATTTCTTTGACATGTTCTCTGAGGGAGAAAAATGGGGTTTCCTTATGGAGTGCCAGACGGTAGCAGATCTGAATGATCTTGTGGATTCCGGTCGTATTCGGGAATTGATTCGTGTGAATGAAGCACTCCACGAGAAGAATTACTCCCGCATTGCCGATATGGTGTGCAATCGTGGCGCAAAGGCTGTGATGCTGGCAGGACCCAGTTCTTCCGGCAAGACTACCTCGGCCAACCGCCTGTCCACCCAGCTTCGGGTCCATGGCAAAAAGCCCATTTTGATGAGTCTGGATGATTACTATCTGGATCGGGATCAGATTCTGCCCGGCCCGGACGGTAAAATTGATCTGGAACACATCAATACCATCGATACAGAACTCTTTGGCCAGCACCTTGCAGCACTTTTGGACGGTGAGGAAGTGGAAATTCCTACTTTCAACTTTAAAAAAGGCAAGCGTGAATGGGTCGGCCACAAGATGAAGATGGATAAGGATACAGTTTTCGTCATCGAAGGTCTGCATGCGTTGAATCCCGTACTGCTTCCCAAGGGTTTGGATAAGCAGCTGGTGTTCCGTCTGTATGTCAGTCCCTTGCTTCCGCTAAATTTGGATGACCACAACCGGATCCCCACCAGCTATCTGCGTCTGCTGCGGCGAATTGTCCGTGACTTTGAGAGCCGTGGTACCAGCGTGCAGCGTACCATCGGTATGTGGGACAGCGTCCGGGCTGGCGAACGCCGCTGGATTTTCCCCTTCCAGGAGAATGCGGATGTGATCTTCAACAGTTCCACTCTGTACGAGCTGGCGGTGCTGAAAAAGCACATTTTCCCGCTGCTTACCGCTGTTGAGCCGGAAGATCCTGCCTACGATGAGGTTCGTTCTATTGTCAAGGTTCTGAATTTTGTCCACGAGGCAGATGTGGATGATGAGATCCCACCCACTTCTCTGGTTCGGGAATTCATTGGGGGAAATACATTTTATCGATAAAATTAACCGCAGCATCTCATAAGATGCTGTGGTTCTTTCATTGCATCCGCTTTTCAAAAACAAACATGCCTTCACCGCCATCACCGATAAAATCATCAGGTGTGTTTGGGTCGGGAGCCTTCTCGTTGATGAATTTTACCACATGGAAACCACATTTATTTACATAAAAATGAATGTTTCGTCTATCGAAGTAAGGCGTGCAGGTTTCCCAGATTTTTGTCTCGGGGTGGAGCTTTTCAATTTCTGCCCAAATCTGAAAACCAATTCCTTTTGCTTGGGTACCGTATTTTACATACAGCAAATCAAGATGGTTGTGCTGGGTTTCCTTGTCGATGACAACAACCGCACCGCCCAACATCTGGCCATCTACCAGAGCCTTGTAGGCGACGGCACCCTGTGCATACAATGAGCGATCAATATCTTCCTCAGGCAGGATCGTCCCGTCTGTTTTGCCATATACATCCTCAAAGCCTTTTTGAAAAGCTTCTTGTATGTCAGATTTGAATTTTGGGATATCATCGGGGATCATGGGGATTAGTTTAAAACGCATGTTCTACCTCAAATTTAGATTATTTATGATATTTACTACCTGCCTGTATAGCCTCAGCACGGTATATTTGTTCCAGCACCATAATTCTTGCAAGATGATGGGGGAAAGTCATGGGGCCCATGGAAAGCTTGAAATCAGCCCGGTCTTTGACGCGCTGTGCCATTCCGAAGGAAGAACCGATGAGAAAACAGGCACTGCTTTTGCCGGAAAGCTTTACTTCTTTCAGCTTGTCCGCAAAGCTTTCGCTGGAAAGCACTTTGCCCTCCGGTGTGAAGGTGCAGAACCAAGCACCCTTGGGAATCTTAGAGAAGATAAGTTCCGCTTCCTTTTCAAGACCTGCTGAGATTTCGGCAGGAGAGGGGTCTTCCGGAAGACGGTGTTCCGGTAATTCGATAATTTGGAAATTGCAGTAACCTTTCAGCCGCTTGCAGTATTCCTCTGCGGCACTGAGGTAAAACTTTTCTTTCAATTTTCCCATGGTTATCAATGTAATATCAAACATAAGATCCCTCCTTTTTGGGTATTATAGCACGGTAAGATTCAAATGGCAACAAGGAGTGCGATCTATGAAAAACGAAAAGAAGAACAATGTTCCGTATATACCCATGACCCGGGACAAATCGGACCCGTTGGGGATGATCCTGACAGATCCATTTGGCAGCTACACAGGGCGTCCCTTGGATATTTCGGATGAGCCCATGCAAGATGCTGACGTCCTGTAACGAAGCAAGTGCCTGCTGTGTCATCACAGCAGGCACTTTTTACGCCTTTTTGTATTTTCTCCG
>JAZORJ010000012.1:0-2170 GCA_045656525.1 Faecousia sp.
TTGTCCGCAGAAACCATGGGCTTCTGTCGGGAGTCCTATGACCGCACCATGGCTATTGTGGGTTCCGGCTTGGAGGCCGCAAATCAGTACTATGCACAAATTCAGGCAGAAACAGAAGCACGGTTAGGTGTTGCATAAAAAAGAAACCGCCCCATCTGGGGCGGTTTTGATTTATCAGACATAGTGAATCTCAATTTCACCAAAGGAGACACTTCCGTCAACATGAATGGTAGTGGCTGCGTCCGCGTTCGGATGGCCGGTGATTTCCGAGGAGCCGAAGGCGGTGGAGATATCCGGCACCACCCGGCAGGATTTGGGCACCAGTAAACGGAGTTCGGCAAAGGAGCAGGAAAGATCCAAGTCGCAGCCGTCAACGATCTTGCCGCACTGGGTCAAATCCAAGGTCAATGTACCAAAGCTGACATTGGCTTCGCCGGAGGAGAGACGGGGGAGGGTGATGGCGTATGTATTTTCCGCGAAGCTGACACTGCAATCGAAGGATTCACCATCCTCTTCCATGCTGCTGTGCGCCTTTTTGTGCTCACCGCCCTTATGGCGGAAAGTGAATTTAGGCTTTTTCGGTTTGCGCATGGCGTCGATCAAAAGGCCAAGACCGAGCAGAACCACGATGAGGGGGAATACCAGATTACCGGCAATATCCAATGAATAGATACCCAAATTTTCAACCAAGTAGTATGCACCGATGATGGTAGCACCGAAGGAAAATAGGGAGAACCTTCCGAATAGGTGGCTCAAACCGTAAACCAAGAAAGCAGAGGGCCACATAATGTCCCAGAAGCCCACATCCCAGCTCAGCAGACGGGCTGCCAATGTCAGACCACCCACCAGCAACACGAAAAAGGCAAATGTCAGTGCATGTCTGCGACCGCCGTCCCAATGGAATTCCCAGTTGTTATTCTGAAAATGGACGCCCTCGGATTCATTTTCCTCGACCACCTCGGCCTGATAGGCAGGAGGAGGCGCTTCCCGGCCCAGTAATTCATCGGTGGAGATGCCAAAGATCTCGGCCAACCGGGGGAGCGTGGAAATATCGGGGCAGGACTGATCATTTTCCCATTTGCTTACAGCCTGTGCGGTAACGCCCAACTGCTCAGCCAGCTGATCCTGCGTCAGTCCCATCCGCTTGCGGTTTGCAACGATTCTTTTGCCTAATGTTTGTTCCATAAGGATACCTCCTTGCTTTTATGACTTCATCATGCCACAAAATGGGTTAAAATGCAATCACACATTTGGGGAATTGGGGAAATTTTCTTCTCAACGACCGGTTGAGAAGAACGCAACCGGCAAATCTTAGCGGATTTTCTTGCATTTGTTGCTGATTTGCGATATAATTCTCATATTCAAAAGCTAAGGAGACATTATGGAAAAGATCACCAGTTTTACCATTGACCATATTAAATTACAGCCGGGGCTGTATGTGTCCCGGAAGGACCGGGTGGGGCAGGAGACCGTCACCACCTTTGACCTGCGGCTGACGAAACCCAACGATGAGCCGGTAATGAATACCGCTGAGGTGCATACCATTGAGCATTTGGCGGCAACCTATCTGCGCAACGAACCGGCATGGAAGGACAAGGTGCTGTATTTCGGTCCCATGGGCTGCCGCACCGGTTTTTATCTTCTTCTGGCCGGCGACCTGACCTCACGGGATGTTTTACCTCTGGTAAAAAACTGTTTCCGCTTTATTGCAGATTTTCGGGGGGAAGTGCCCGGTGCATCCGCCAAGGATTGCGGAAACTATTTGGATATGAACCTGCCCATGGCTAACTACTGGGGCAAAAAATATGCGGATTTGTTGGAAAATATTGAGGACGACCGTTTGGTCTATCCGGAATGAGAGGGTACTATGAAGCTTGGCATTATCGGCGCAATGAAAATTGAAGTGGAAGCGCTGAAAGAGAATATGGAGAACAAGACTGTCACTTGGCGCACCGGAATGGAATTTTGTGACGGAACATTGGAAGGTCTGCCTACGGTGGTGGTGCAGTGCGGTGTGGGCAAAGTCAATGCGGCACTTTGTGTGCAGATCCTCTGTGATTGCTTTGGTGTGACCCATCTGGTGAATACCGGCATTGCCGGTTCTCTCAGCAATGCATTGGATATCGGCGATCTGGTGGTAAGCAAGGATGCCATGTACCACGATTTTGAC
>JAZORJ010000013.1:0-2371 GCA_045656525.1 Faecousia sp.
AAAAAGTTCACAAATTTGTGATGTGTTGTTCAAAACCGTGTTTTAAGATAATCTCGTAAAGGGCAGCGAAAGCTGTGAGTCGCTGCTTTGGTTTTCACAAGACCTCTTTATATACCTCTCTTCTTTCCAAATCCCTTTTCAGGGGAAAGACCGCTGTCGTAAGACGGCGGTCTTTTTATGTGTTATTGCCATGTTTTTGGCAATAAAAAAGACAAAATTTATTCATAAAAGGTCTTGAAATGTGAAAATAGAGTGCTATAATGAGGCAGGTATTTTTATTATGGAAAAGAAGGCTTTTTTATGGAAATTTTATTGGCTATCGGTGTAGCCATGTTTGCCGGCCTGTTTTTATCCAGACTGACATCAAAATGGAATCTGCCGGATGTCACCAGCTATCTGGTGGCAGGTGTATTGGTCGGCCCGCTGGTGCTGGGTCGTTTGGGCATTCCCGGGCTGGGGTTCAGCTCCATGGAATTCGTGGAGAAAATGGGACCTCTGTGCGATGTGGCGCTGGGCTTTATTGCCTTTTCCATCGGCAGCGAATTCCGGATTTCCGCTTTGCGAAAAACAGGACGCCAAGCAACCGTCATTGCCGTTTTTCAGGCTTTGACAGCGACGGTTTTGGTAGACCTGACGCTGTTGGGACTGCACCTTATTTTGGGTGAAGAACGGCTTCCTGCTTCCACCTGCATTATTTTGGGCGCGATCGCCACGGCTACTGCCCCGGCGGCTACATTGATGGTTATCAATCAGTATAAAGCCAAGGGCCCGTTGACGGATATTCTGCTCCCCATCGTTGCGTTGGACGATGCGGTAGGTCTGGTGGTTTTTGCAGTTTCCGCCGGTATTGCCCGGGCACTGACCAGCGGCGTGGTGAGCATTATTTCCCTGTTGGTCAATCCCCTTATGGAGATTTTCGGTTCTTTGCTGCTGGGTGCGGCATTGGGCTGGGTGTTCAGCCTTGTGGAAAAATTCTTCAATTCCGGCTCCAAGCGGCTGAGTTTGGCGGTGGCCTTTGTGATCATCTGCGCAGCTCTGTCCAAAATGCGTTTCCACTTCGAAAGCGGATTGGAAATTGGATTTTCTTCCTTGCTTGTGACCATGATGTGCAGCTGCATTTTCTGTAATCTGTGTGATTTTTCCGAAGAGATCATGCACAAGACCGAACGCTGGACAGCACCCATCTATGTGCTGTTCTTCGTAATTTCCGGTGCGGAATTGGATTTGACTGTGTTTGGCGATTTGGCTGTGGTGGGCATTGGTGTTGCCTATATCCTCAGCCGCAGCGCAGGCAAGATTTTTGGCGCAAGTGTCAGTGCCCGTCTGACCCGGTGTGAACCCACCATCTGCAAATACTTGGGCATTACGCTGCTGCCTCAGGCAGGTGTTGCACTGGGTATGTCCGTTGTGGTGGCCGCAGAATTCGGTGCTGCGGGCGCGATCATCCGCAATATCGTGCTGTTTTCCGTGCTGATTTATGAGCTTGTCGGCCCGCTGCTGACTAAGATGGCCCTGACTGCCGCAGGCGAGATAAAGCCCAAGCCCAGCGTCAAGCGAGGGCAGGTATAAAACTTGACAATTTCCGCCTTTGCGGTATAATAAATGCGTAATCATTTGAATTTGAGGAGTTGTTTCCTATGTTTCATACTATGACCATCGCCGGCTTGGAACGGCACTTGCCCATCTGCAAGGTGACGGATAAATTGTATATTGCCGGCTTTGTGATTTTTGGTGATCCGGAGCTGACTGTGGCCTGCGCCCGGGATCTGCTGAAAGTTGCACCGGAGTATGACTATATCATCACTGCTGAGGCAAAGGGCATTCCGCTGGCGCATGAAATGGCACGTCAGGCAGGAAATGCAAAGTACATTCTGGCACGGAAAGGCCCCAAGCTCTACATGCGGGACATTTTTGAGGTGACGGTGAATTCCATCACCACTGCTAAGGAGCAGCACCTGTATCTGGACGGTGCGGATGCCGAGTTGATGAAGGGCAAAAAGATCCTCATCGTGGACGATGTGATCTCCACCGGTGAGAGCCTGTCTGCACTGGAAGCCTTGGTAGAAAAGGCCGGCGGCATTGTCTGCGGACGGACGGCTATTTTGGCCGAGGGCGATGCGCAGGATCGGGACGACCTGATCTATCTGGAAAAGCTGCCCCTGTTCAATCCGGACGGCACGATTATGGGATAAAACGATACCCTGCGGAAATTTCTGCAGGGTATTTTTGCCGAAATCGGGCGGTAAAAAGCAGTTGAAATTGGTTTTTCTATCTGTTATAATACAGCCATGTTCCACGCAGGGTTAGTTTATCGGTAGAATTTCTGCTTCCCAAGCAGACTGGGCGGGTTCGACTCCCGTACCCTGCTCCA
>JAZORJ010000014.1:0-2729 GCA_045656525.1 Faecousia sp.
CCGGTTTTTGCAGAGGTTTACGATCATATCCAAAGTCTTTTCGCTGTTTTTCATTGGTATATCCTCCAAATTTTCGGATTCATTTTTGTTGATAATTCATTATACAAGGGTTTGCAGCGGAAATCAAGAAATTTCTTCCTGAGATACCCGATCCGGACCCAAATCCTCTGCCATCATGCGATAAACCATATCTGCGATCTCCACAGTAGTCATACCGGCGTATTCTTCCGGCTGGATGGTTTTCAGCAAATGCAGATCCACATCCGTGGGTTTCAGGTGCAGGAAATTTTTGATTATGTGATTGGTATTGGTGATGGTACACACCACAATAGGTACATTGGTCTTGGTTGCGATTTTGAATACACCGCTGCGGAAATGGTGCAGTTTCCGGTCCGGCTTGATATAACCCTCCGGGAACACGCCAATGGACACTTCATCTTCTTGAATCAGGCGGATACAGGTAAGAATGGTTTTCAAGGCCTCCCGGTCATTTTCCCGGTCCACCAGCTGGCACATGATTTTATGCATCAGCGGTCCTACCAGAAACATATTTTTGGTCTCCTGCTTGCCGATAAAGGTAAGTTGGCTTTCACGGAAGTATTTCAGCAGAATCACCGGGTCTGCTTCGTGCAGATGGTTGCACACCAGTAAAAAACGGCCGGTTTTCGGCGTTTGTTCCAGTCCCCGGGTATGTACCCGCGCCCGCACCAAGATCTGAATAAACGGGATATACAGATTGATCAAGCCGCGGTAAAAGCGGCTGTCATGTACCTGTGGTTTGTTTTGATCCACCAAAAGGCTGGTTACCCACAGAAACAGGAACGCCGTGATCACAAGACCCAAAAAGCTGCCTAAAAAGCTCAGCGGTGCCAACCAAAGCCAATGCAAGCCCAAACCGCTGCCCACGCAGGCACCCACCGCTGTCAAGGCGGAAAGAACAATCATTCCGCTTAAAAGCATAGAATTCCCTCCAAAATTGCAAATTTTCTCTATTATACTCTATAAAAAGCGCGGATACAAGTACAAAATGCTTGCATTGGGGGTAGAAATTATAAAGATTA
This sequence comes from Faecousia sp., assembly GCA_045656525.1. Taxonomy (GTDB): domain Bacteria; phylum Bacillota; class Clostridia; order Oscillospirales; family Oscillospiraceae; genus Faecousia. Next base: position 1,062 of record JAZORJ010000014.1, read on the forward strand.
ATTGGTATAATACTTTATTATTCCCATAAAGAAGGCAGGCGATGGATATGAAAAAGAGAATTTGGGAATTGGATGTGCTGCGCGGTCTTTGCATTCTGGGCATGGTCGTTGTTCACTTTATGTATGATTTGGTGGAGCTGTACGGTCTGATTGAATGGGAGTATCCTCCGCTTTTTAGCTTCGTCATGAACTGGGGCGGCGTGCTGTTTTTGCTGATCTCCGGCATCTGCGTTACCTTAGGTTCCCGGTGTATCCGCAGAGGTCTGCTGGTATTGGCCTGTGGGGTGGTAGTTTCCACTGTTACCTACGGAATGTATTACTTCGGTTTTTCCGGCAAGAGTATTATTATTTACTTCGGTGTGCTGCATTGTCTGGGTACATGCATGCTGCTGTGGCCGCTTTTCCGTAAGCTGCCCCACTGGGCATTGGCGCTGATTGGCTTGGTTCTGGTAATCGCCGGTCTGTACTTGAAGACATTGCCCGGTATCTCCCATCCCTGGCTGATGATTTTCGGACTGCCTTGGGCAGGCTTCGCATCTTCTGACTACTTCCCCCTGCTGCCCTATTTTGGCTTTTTCCTGATTGGCAGTGCCCTCGGCAAGAGCGTTTACCGCAAAAAAGAAAGCCTTCTGCCACAAGTAAACCCTAAAAATTTCCTGATTCGCTTCTTCTCGCTGTTTGGAAAGTATTCCCTGTGGATCTACATGCTCCATCAGCCGGTGCTCAGCGGAATTTTCTATCTGATTATCACTTTTTCCTAACCGAGGTGTTTTATGAAACGTTTTTTGAAACCTTCTGAGCTGTCTTTTGTCGCACTGTGCGGCGGTTTGCTGACACTTATTGTGCGTTTATGGCTGATGATTATGGGCAAGGATGAGCGGGGACTTTTGTCCGTTGGCAGCTTGCCTGATCTTTTGAGCTGGCTGATCGTTGCTGCCACCATGGGCCTTTTGATCGTCGGTGTCCGGCCGATACAGGGAAATGTACAATTCAGCCGCAAATTTCACAATTCCCTGTTTGCCGCCATCGCCATGGCCGTTGCAGCCCTATGTTTTTGCATTACCTCTGCCATGGAGCTTCTTTCCGAAACAGACTCCATGAGTCTGATCAGCGCATGGCTGGGCTTCCTTGCGGCGGCCGCATTGATCCTGCTGGCGTGGGGGCGTTTTAAGGGCATTTCCTTCAATATGATTCCCCACGGACTTGTTTGTGTGTATCTGATGCTCCATTTGGTATCCCATTATCGGCTTTGGAGCGCCTATCCCCATCTGCAAAGCTACGGCTTCGAGCTGCTGGCCATTGTATTCGTGATGCTGGCCTGCTATCAACGGGCAGCTGCCGATGCCGGCCACGGCAATCGCAGAGCCTATGCGTTCTTCACTTTGGCTTCCCTGTTTTTCTGCATTGCCGCCGTCCCCAGCTCCTGTAACATCGCATTCTTCCTCGGCTGTGCCGTATGGATGTATTTCACCCCCTGCCGTTTGTCATCTTCTTCCCGGAAGGAGGAATAAGCATGCATTTGCCGGGATATGTCAGGCAATGTGTGGACGCTTTGGAAGCCGAAGGCTTTGCTTGCTATGCCGTAGGCGGCTGTGTCCGGGATTCCTTGTTAGGGCTTATTCCCCATGATTATGACCTGTGCACCGATGCGATGCCGGAACAGACAAA
>JAZORJ010000015.1:0-9478 GCA_045656525.1 Faecousia sp.
TCTATCAAACACCAAAAACGTTAGATCCGATTTGGGATTCGATGTTATGTGAAAGGGCAGAATTGTACCGTAAATTCACAAATGTACACATACTATACTCCAAAATCGAATAAAATGCAAGGGTTTTTGGGTATTTTTCCGTTTTTTGTAGATTATGCCGATTTTTATGTTAACATGATTATGTCAACCGCAGAAACCGTTCGCTTCAATATTTATTCAAAAATTGTTCACGTTCAAAGATATAGGGGTTACAAAATGCCTCCCACCACTAAATATAGTTTTTGCAAGTTCCCTTGCAAAAATCTTACAATAGGTAAATTATACTTACCTGCTTGTGTATTTTGTACAAATTACCGATTTCCTATTTTCTTTTTCATTTTTAATCCCCTATTTTTTGACGGAAGTAACGCAATCAGCGCACATGCGCAGACAATCACGATTGCGGATAAACCAATGCCACGATACTGACCACCAAATAGCAACGCAGTAAGTGCCAGCAATATCAGGAAATAACAAACTCCACTAAGCATGCAAATCTGCAATCGCATACGCTTGATCAATGCCGAACTGACCCATGCACCCACAGCTGCGGCAAGGGCTGTAATGATCGTTGCTGCATAACCGATTCCACCCTCCCCTATTTTCTCTGTGGCGATCAACCACGCAGCCACAGCCGCGGCGGCAACTGTTATGATCAGGCTTACCAATTCACCCACGGCAAGGCCCAGCGGAATTCCTACCGACTTTCCGGATATTTTCATTTTCACGATACCATCCCCTTTCGTTGATACAGCGTATTCACCCGTAGATATAAAAAGAACCGGAACAACACGAAGTTGTTCCGGTTCCCTGTTTGATTATTCAGACATCTGCGCGATCATGCGCTCTAAAAGGGCCTTGCTGTCCGCTTTCGTTTTTCCGACAGCGGTATAGTAGAATTTTACCTTGGGCTCTGTGCCGGAGGGGCGGGCAATCACGCTGCCTTGCTCACCGAGGATCAGTTCCAAGACGTTGGATTTTGGAAGTTGTATCTTCGTTTCTTTACCGGAGGTCAATTCACGGGAGACTCCGGACTGATAATCGTTCACCATAGTAACTGCTGCACCGCCAATGGCTTCCGGAACGTCCTTTCTAAGGCTTGCCATCATTGCAGCAGCCTTCTCCATGGCGTCAGCACCCGTCAGCTCCACGCTTTGAACATGTGCCAAGTAGTAACCGTGGTTGGCGTAAAGTTCGTCCAGAGCGTCCAGAACGGTCTTGCCGTCTCGTTTCAGTGCGGCAGCCATCTCACATACCAGCATGGATGCGACTATTGCATCCTTGTCCCGAGCATACGTACCTTTCAGATATCCGCAGCTCTCTTCGAAGCCGAAGACAAATTTCTTCTCTTCGCCATTTTCTTCCAGTCGGAGGATTTCACCGCCAATATACTTAAAGCCGGTAAGGACCGCCTTCATGTCAACATTATAGCTTGCGGCAATTCGATCTGCCAAGGGTGAGGACACAATGGAACGCACCACCTCGCTGCCCATAGGCAGATCCCCTCTTGCAGTGCGTGCTTTCAGAATATAATCCATCAGCAGGCAGCCCAGCTCATTGCCGGATAGTTTGGTAAAACCATTGCCGTTGGGCACTGCAATGGCAACGCGGTCTGCATCCGGATCCGTGCCCAGAATCAAATCACATGGTACATTCTGAGCCACCTTGTAGCTTTCGTTCAGTGCTGCATCCGTTTCGGGATTGGGATATTCACAGGTCTTAAAATCGCCGTCAGGCTGCTCCTGACAGGCCACAACCGCAATATTTACACCCAGACGGCCGAGCACTTCACGCACAGGAATATTACCCGTACCGCACAAAGGCGTGTACACAACATTTAGGCCTGCGTCCGCAATCATTTCCGGTTCAATCGCCTCGGCTAAAACGGTTTGATAATACTTCTCCCACAGATCCTGACCGATGTAGCAAATCAAGCCTTCATCCATGAATTCAGCAAAGGATTTGCTTTCCGGAATAAAGTAATCAATGGCAGAAATTTTCTCAGTTACAATTGCCGCCGGCTCATCCGTCATCTGGCAGCCGTCGGGGCCGTAGCACTTGATGCCGTTGTAAGCACCTGCGTTATGGCTGGCAGAAATCACAATGCCGCAACCACAGCCAAGCTCTCTTACTGCGAAGGAAAGCATGGGTGTGGGTGCCAGTTTGTCGTAGAGCCATGTTTGGATGCCTGCCTCTGCCAGAGCAACAGCACAAACCTCTGCAAACAGCTGAGAATTATGACGAGAGTCATAACCTATCGCTGCAATTTTGGGAAGCTCTGTGCCGGAAAGCCATGCCGCCATACCCTGCGCGGCTCTGCGGACTGTATAACGATTCAGCCGATTGCTGCCCATACCCATGATACCACGCATGCCGGCAGTACCAAATTGCAGATCGCTTCCAAATCGACTCTTTAATTCCTCTGTATCGTTTGCAATAGCAGTCAGCTCCATCTTTACTTCCTCAGGGAGTTGGGCACTGCACCAGAACGCATATCGTTCCGTATAAGTCATATTCATACCTCCGATTCATAAAAAAACAGCTCAAAATGGATTGAGCTGTTTATATTTTTGATTAAGCCTCTTCTACGGCCTCAGCAGCGCGGTTTTCCTGACTTTCAGCCAAAGCACGGAACTTTGCGCGGGTATCCTGAACCTGGCTCAGAGACAGGCTGATGGCCTCCTCAGTGCGACGCAGAGCGTCGTCCATGTAATCATTGCTTGCCTTACGCAGCTGTGCAATACGATCCTGGGTCTTAGCGAACATCTCCTGGCACTGACGGCGTGCTTCCTGATAAATTGCTTCCTCAGCAACCAATTCCTTGGCCTTCTGCTGAGCCTGACGGACAATGCCCTCAGCCTCACGGCGAGCCTGACCGATCAGCTCATTACGGGACTCAACGATGGTGCGGGACTGTTTCAGTTCGGCAGGCAGCTGAGCGATGATCTCATCCAGCATATCCAGAACCTTATCACGCTCCAAAATGCACTTGTCTGCACCCAAAGGCAGAGCCCGTGCGTCCTGAATCATGTCGTAAAGGGCACTGATAATGTCTTCAATATGTTTCTCGTTCATTTTCTATTTTCCTCCTTGGCGGTTGTGGATATACGTTTTTTAAATTCAGGAATGATCTCCTCCGGCAAAAATGCGGAAAGATCAACATTATATGCACCCAGCTCCTTCACGGTGCTGGAACTCATATACATAAATTCATGTTCTGCGGTCAGAAACATGGTGTCAAGATCCGGGTTGATCTTGTGATTGATCATAGCCATGGTAAACTCGTTTTCAAAGTCAGAACCGGCTCGCAGACCTTTAACAATGACACAGCTGCCTTTTCGCTTAGCGTATTCTGCAAGCAGCTCGTTAGAACCGTTCACCTCTACATTGGGAAGATCCTTCGTCACCTTGCGAATCAGTTCCACCCGTTCGTCCAAGGTGAACATGGGATTCTTACCGGCATTGACCATAACGCAGACAATCAGACGATCAAAAATATGACTTGCACGGCGAATGATATTCAAATGGCCACTGGTTACAGGGTCAAAACTGCCGGGGTAAATGGCGATCTTCACCGCATCACTCCCTAATCTTTACGGTATAATGTGAGCAACGTCCGGCCGTATTTATAATCTTTTGACCTTGAAAAACCCGAAATTTGGATATCCAACGGCTTTTCCACGGGACGTTCCGCAACTATTATACCACCAGATTGCAAAATGTCAATTTCTGATATCTTTTTTATTGAATTTTCTAAAAAAACTTCTGCATACGGGGGATCGAGAAAGATAATATCAAATTTTTCCCGGCATTGTGACAAAAATTGGAGATAGTCTGCACGAACAACACGCCCCTCCGCTTCCATTTTTGCACGGCGGAGATTTTCTTTGATCAGTTTGCAGGGTGCATCCCCAGCATCCACAAATACTGCACTTTTCGCACCTCTGCTGATGGCCTCGATGCCCAGCTGTCCGGTTCCGCCAAAAAGATCAAGGACCGTCGTTCCCGGAAGATCAAATTGAAGAATGCTGAACAGTGCTTCTTTAACACGATCAGCGGTAGGTCTGGTCTGCATCCCCTCGGGCGTCTTCAATACGACACCCTTTGCCTTACCGGCGACTACTCTCATAGGTCCGCCTCCTTTTCACGAAAATGAAGATAAACAGCATTGGCAGCATCCTTCGGCAGCAGGTGTTCCAACTCCGGAAGGGTGGCCTCGCGAATGGCTGTAATGGATTTGAATTTCTTTAAAAGCTCCTGTTTTCGTTTCGGTCCGATGCCGGGGATGTTGTCCAAGGCGGAATATCTCAGGCGTTTACTTCGGAGCTGTCGATGGTAGGTGATGGCAAATCGGTGGGTTTCCTCCTGAATGTTTCCGATAAATGCGAAAACCGCTTGGTTTGTATCAATACCGATCTCCTGCCCTTGGGGCGTCACCAAAGCCCGTGTGCGGTGTCGGTCATCCTTGACCATACCGAACACCGGGAATGAAAGATCCAGTTCTTCCAAGGCTCTGACGGCCACATTGGCATGGTTGATACCACCGTCGATGAGCAGTAGATCCGGTGCTTCTGCAAAGCCCTCGTCGCCGGCTTTAAAACGGGAGAATCTTCGCTTGATCACCTGATGCATGGACGCATAGTCATCCTGATTGGCAAGGCCTTCCAATTTAAACCGCTTATAGTCACTTTTATGAGGTTTTCCGTCATTAAAAACCACCATGCTGGCGACGATATCCGTACCGGATATATTGGAAATGTCAAAAGATTCAATGCGTTTTGGCGGCTCCATGGAGAGCATTTTCCCAAGTAATGTCAACGCCGCACTGAGGCGTTCCTCGTGGTTCGTGACACGCTGGGCTTCTTCATAGGCGTTCTTGCATGCCAGCTCCACAAGTTGGGCATTGTCGCCACGCTGAGGCGTGTGAAGCTTCACTTTTTTACCGAGCTGCTCTTCAATCAGCTGTGCAAAAAGCTCGCTGTCTTCAATCTCAAAGGGCAAGAGCACACGCTTTGGCACAAGTCCCCTGCTGAGGTAAAACTGTTTCAGCAGACTGCTGACAGCTTCTGTCTTATCGTCTGGCAGAGGGAACACCTCGTATTCCTTTTCCAGTAGATTTCCACCGGAGAAATGCAGCACAGCAAAACAAGCCTTTGCTTCCGATTCCCCATAGCCGATCACATCCGTATCTGCGATAGAACCGGCCGTCACCAATTGTTTTTGGCTTAAAGCTTCCACCGCATTCAGACGGTCACGCAAATTTGCCGCCAATTCAAAATTTAGCGACTCTGCCGCTTCCAGCATTTGCGTACGGATCGCCGACGCCACAGATTTGTAATTTCCTTGTAGCAACTGCTTTGCCTGCTCCATGCGGCTGCGGTAATCCTCCGCCGTCATAGCAGACTGACACCAACCGGCACATTGATTCATGTGGTAATTCAAACAAGGTCTTCCCTTGCCGATATCTCTTGGAAATTCCCGATTGCAGGCTGGAAGTTTCAGGGTAACACGAATTGCATCCATGACGCTTTGGGTAATGCCGCGACTTCCGTAGGGGCCGTAGTAATTGGCTCCGTCGCTTGCTACCCTGCTGACCATGGTGATTTTGGGATATTCCTCCTTCATATCCAGACGAAGATAGGGATATCCCTTATCATCCTTCAAAAGGATGTTATATTTCGGCATATGTCGCTTGATCAGAGAACATTCCAGTACCAAAGCCTCAAATTCCGATGCAGCAACAATGACATCAAAGTGATGTATTTTGCTAACCATTAAACGGGTTTTGGGCGAATGGGTCACCGTATCCTGAAAATATTGGCTGACACGGTTTCTCAGCTTCTTTGCTTTGCCGACATAGATGACCTTATCATCCTTGTTGCGCATAATGTATACGCCCGGTTCAAGGGGCAGGCTGTGGGCCTTTTCCTTTAATTGATCGTAGGTCATAGTTCCTCCAAAAAACCGCCTCAATGCAAAATACGGCATTGAGGCGGATCAGATACATAGGGTCAATAAACGTCCCGAGCGAGCAGGGCTTCCAAAGCGTTTACTGCGGCCTCAGCATCGGCACCTGTGGCAGAAAGGGTCACGGTTGCGCCGGTCACGATGCCAAGCGACATAATGCCAAGCAGGCTTTTGGCGTTCATCTTCCGGTTTTCAGATTCCAGATAAATGCTGGACTCAAATTCGTTCGCCTTCTGAACAAAATATGTAGCCTGTCTGTTATGCAGGCCGGACTCACAGCGAACGACGATTTTCTTACTGAACATAAATAACATCTCCTCATGCATTCATCCCGGTATCAACCGCGATGAATTCTCCGTTTATAATAGCAAAATTCAACAAAATGTCAACTATTTTCTGCTATTTTTATTAGAAATGGAAATAAATACCTAATTTTACGGAGAAAAATTTTACCGGAATTCCGCGATCGTTACACCGTCTTCGCCTTCACCGTACACGCCAAGACGATAGGTTTTGACAAATTTGTTCATTTTCAGCTCCTGATGGACTGCGTTACGCAATACACCGGTGCCCTTGCCGTGAATAATCCGAACATTCTTCATACCGGAGCGCATGGCATTATCCAGATACAGGCTAAGAGTGCAAATTGCCTCCACCGCATCCATACCCCGAAGATCGACCTCGGAGGGCGCTGCATCCAGCTTCATTTCTCTGCCGGAATGTTCCGGTCGACCTTTGGCCTTGTAGGGATTTTCCTGCTCCAACAGATAGACTTCATCCGGTTTTGCAGTCATTTTCAAAATGCCGGCCTGTAACTGGTATGTGCCGTCCTTATTGATGGCAATAACGCTGGCCTTAGTGCCCAGTTTTAACAGCTCTACGGTATCGCCCACCAGAATGCCACGTGTGGGTTCCGGTCGCTGGCGCTGGGGCTTTGCGGCTCGAAGCTTATCCTCCACCTCATTCAGATTACGGCGAAGATCTGCCTGACGCTGATTCAAATTGGTGGCATCGGCATGATCTTGCAGCTGCTTACGCATGGCCTTCAATTCTTCCGCTGCCAAATTTGCTGCGGCACGGGCCTCTTCTATGATATACTGCGCCTCCTTGCGAGCAGCCTCCATGGCCTTATCCTTCTCTTTTTGAAGCTCAGCACGCATCTGCTCGCTTTGTTCTTTGATCCGGGCGGTTTCCTGTTTCAGTCGCTCTGCTTCATGACGGGCAGCTTCCATTTGCTGGCGCTGCTGCTCCAACTGAGACAGAACATCCTCAAAATCCTTATCGCTCTTCCCTACCAGATCGTCGGCTTCTTTCAAAATATCCTCCGATAGTCCCAGCTTACGAGAAATTGCAAAGGCATTGGATTTTCCGGGGATGCCGATGAGCAGCTTATAGGTAGGCTGCAAGGTCTCAACATCGAATTCACAGGATGCGTTGATAACGCCCTCGGTGCGCATAGCATAGAGCTTCAGCTCTGCATAGTGGGTGGTAGCGACAACTCGGCTGCCCATTTTGCGAGCAAATTCAATAAGCGCAATGGCCAACGCAGCACCCTCCGCCGGGTCTGTACCTGCACCCAACTCGTCAAAGAGCACCAGCGTGCGGTCATCGCACTGATCCACCACATCCACGATGGTACGCATATGGCTGGAAAAAGTGGACAAACTCTGGGCAATGGACTGCTCATCGCCAATATCTGCCAGCACAGCATCAAAGGTGGACAACACACTTCCATCCCCTGCCGGCACGTGCAGACCGCATTCCGCCATCAAAGTCAGCAGACCGATGGTCTTCAAAGTCACCGTCTTACCGCCGGTATTGGGACCGGTGATGATCATAGTGTCGAAATCTGAGCCAAGACGCAGAGAAATCGGCACAACCTTTTTACTGTCGATCAACGGGTGGCGGGCCTTACGCAGCTCTACCCTGCCCTGATCGTTCATAATAGGCGCCCAAGCCTGCATCCGATAAGCTAGCTTTGCCTTGGCAAAAATCACATCCAACTGCACCAGCATGGCGTAGTTCAGATTGATATCCTCCCGATGGCCGGCAGCCTCAGCGGACAGTTCCGCCAAAATCCGTTCGATTTCCTTCTTTTCTTTCAGTTCCAGCTCCCGCAGTGCGTTGTTGGCGTTAACAGCACTCATAGGCTCCACAAAATAGGTCGAGCCGGTGGCGGAAACGTCGTGGACAAGGCCAGGAACATCGTTTTTATGCTCGGATTTCACGGGAACAACATACCGACCCTGTCGGATGGTGATGATCGGCTCCCGGAGATATTTGCTCATCGCCGGACTGGAAATGATCTTTTGCAGGCCGTCTCTTATTTTACCGGCCTGAATGCGCATATGCCGTCGAATGTCCGCCAAAGCCGGAGAAGCATTATCCGCAATCTCATCCTCCGAGAGGATCGCACCGAAAATTCGGTCTTCCAGATATTTATTGGGTGTCAGCGCACCAAAAAGGCTGTCCAGCACGGTAGCCTTATCGTCCTCGGAGACATAGCTCTTGATATTTCGGGCACAGCGAAGCACACCGCCAATGCGCAGTAACTCGATAGGCTGTAAACTTCCGCCTCTGTCCGCCCGTTCCAGTGAAGCAGAAACATCGGACACATCCCCAAAGACGGGATTTCCTTTACGGGTGCAAAGGTCACTCGCCGCCGTGGTCTGCTCCAGCAGCAGGTTCACATCTTCTAAATCCGAGGTAGGTTGCAGGCGCAGACAGGCTTCTTTACCGCCCTGAGAGCCGGCGCAGGTCGCCAGCTGCTCCAAAACCAGAGGAAGTTCCAGTTTCCTCAGGGATTTTTCGTATAGTGTAGACATTGAATATCACCTAATATAGCTGTCATTGCGAGCCAGTGCGCACACTGGCGTGGCAATCTCATAGCAAATAACTTATGTTGATATAAACAGGGACTTATAAAAATCCAGCGTGGCAAACCCACGTTCCAATTGTGTAACCAGGTAACCCTCAGTCAAGTTCGCCAGTTTTTCCATATTCTCGTCTCCCAAAGAAAACTGAAACAGCTTTTTGGGATCACACATGCAGATATACTGCATGGCTTGGATGATGCCGGGATTCACCGGCATGCGAATTCCGCCGCCCACGCCGCCGCAGCGACTGCATTCCAATTGACCTGCGGAAAGATCGAACCGATCCGGAAATTCCGCACCGCAGGTGTGACAACCGAAAAGGTCCGGCGCATAGCCTGCCAAGCAGGCCGCACGCAGTTCAAAAGCGGTTTTGACCTTGCTTTCCGGCAAATCCAGCGCAGAAAGCGCGTATAAGCTGTTCAGCAGCAGCGCCTGCAATTCCGGGTTTGGCAGATCCTCTTGGGAGAGGACTTCCGCAACCTGTGCAAAATAAGTGCCAAGAGACAGCTTGGTCAAATCCCGGCGAAGATTTTGAAGCAGCTCCACAGAATGGGCCTCATTGATGGTATACATTCCCTTGTATTCAAACAATGTAA
>JAZORJ010000016.1:0-6855 GCA_045656525.1 Faecousia sp.
TGTATAGGCATATTCCAGTACCTGTTCTGCCGCCGTTCCTCACCCGTCTTCAAATTTGCCCAAGTGTGGTCAAATTTGAATCCACCCTCCCCCCGGGGGAGGGTTTATAACTTACCGCACCAAAGGCAGGGTAAAGGTAAATTCGGTTTTTCCGTTGTCGCTGGTCACGGAAATGTTCTCCCCGTGGGAGTCCAGAATGGTCTTGACGATATAAAGGCCCAGACCCCAGCTGTCCCGATTTTGGGAACGGCTCTTGTCCGTTTTGTGGAATCGCTCAAAAACCAGCGGTAATTCCCCGGCGGGAATCTCCGGCCCGGTGTTGGAGACGGAAAGATAAACCTTGTTGCCGCCCTCCCGGATGGCAATGCCCAATTGTCCTTCCACAGGACAGAATTTCACGGCGTTGTCCACAAGATTGTAGACCACCTGATTGATGGCGTCCTGATTTGCCCGGGTAAATACGGGATGCTCCGGCATTTGTACCTGCACATCCATATTTTTGTCGTTGATTTTCTGTTCAAAGGAAATCAGCACCTGACCGGCCATTTCCGAAAGGTCGAACCGGCTCTTTTGCTCCTCAGGGATACCACCCTGCTCCTTCAAACGGGAAATGTCCAGCATGTTGCGCACCAGTCGGCTGAGCCGCTTGGTTTCCTGGGAGACAAGGCGCAGATATTCTTCGCTTTTTTCCGCCGGGATGGTGCCGTCGAGAATGCCGTCCACATAACCGGATATGGTGGTCATGGGGGTTTTCAGCTCGTGGGAGACATTGGCCACAAATTCCTGACGCTGATATTCGCCCCGTTCCAAAGAGGAAGCCATGTTGTTAAACGCCAGCGCCAGCTCTTCCACTTCCTGCGGATTATGGCCGGTGGTTTTCACCCGGGCACTGAAATTGCCGTGGCCGAAGGCACTGGCCACACGGGCCATGTCCCGCAGAGGATTGGACTGTCTGAGGAAAAAGATGGTGGCGATGGTCACAGCCAGAAGTGCCACCAGTATGGTGATCAGCAAAAAGGTGTTGGAAATACGGCGGATTTTGGTTAGGGTTTCATCCACAGGGGAGGACGCCAAAACAATTGCCTTGGCCGCACCGGTCTGAGAATCGGTGACCACGACGGAGGCAATGTACCGATTTTCTGTATATAATCCCTGGATCGTGCCGGTATCCGTGTATACGCCTGCGGCAAGAATCCGATTTCGATAATCGCTGTCCAGACGCAGACCCACATGCTCACAGCCCATGGGAGAAGTGGCACACATCAAAAGCGTACCTTGCGCATCGCAAATCACCATGTCCGCACCGGAAACGGATGTGGCAACGGTCAGCGCCATGAAAAAATCCTGATCGGAAAGGCTTTGGTTGCCGTAACCGGCTTTCAGCAGGGTGGCCATTACCTGCGCATCGTTTTGCAGAGATGCCATAGCCTGCTCTTTTAAATTACGGTTGGTCAGCCATTGAAAACAGGCGCTGATCAAAACCGTTGCCGTCAGCAGAATCAGACTGACTGTGGTAAACAGACGGCTGAATGTACTTTTCACGGATTGATCACCTCCTGCAACGATTTTTGTGCTCTCATTATAATCAAATCATGGCGATAATTCAACATTTGGGGAAAAAGTTTACATTATGGTAAAAAACATTTTGATTGACTTGCAATCCCATTTCAAAGGTGATAAGATGGTTTCAAATACCAACATAAGGAGTGGAACATATGGCAAGAAATATGCACAGATATGAAGAACTGACCCCCTATGAGTTCGACCGGGAAAAAGAGCGCGCGTCTATTATTTATGTAGGCGCAGGCCCTCTGGAATACCACGAAGAATGCAACATTCTGGGCTTGGACACCAACAAGGGCTACGACTGGTGTCTGGAAGCCGCGGAACAGACCGGCGGTATCGTATTTCCCATGCTGCCCATCGCACCGGCAGGCCACCGTCCCCACATGAGCCGCGAGAAGCTCAGAAGTCTTTACAATGCCCCTCGCTTCACAGACCATTATACCCCTAGCTTAATAAGTCTGTATCCCGGTATGTTTTTCAGCCGGGAGGCCTGCTACGCGGTTTACGAGGAAATGCTGGAAATGTTTGCAGACGAGCTGGAATTCAAGCTGTGTGTGTTCATCGGTTCTCACTCTCCCGCTTCCCAGCTGATCAAGGAAATCATTGCCGACCACAACGGTGTGGAGCCCCCGTCAAGATTTACCATGGGAGCCTTCCACGGCCAGTTCCACGGCATGCATGTGATCGCATCCAGCTCCAAGGACTACTGTGCAGACTTTTTGGCGGACTTCAATGAAAAGAACGGCATTCCCAACAGCCTCCACGGCGGCGTGTGGGAGATGGCCATGAACTACGCCATCAATCCGGACTACTACCATCCGGAGTATCTGGACGAGACCAAGTATCCTCAGCATTTTGGTGCTTTGTTGGAGGACTATCCGGAGGATGTCCATCGTCCCTGCAAAAACGAATTCACAAAGTTCAAGCCGGAATTTGCCTATGAACTCAAAAAGGTCGTAGTAGACAATCTCGTGGCTGATGTACAGAAAACCTACAAGGAAATCACAGAAGGTAAATAAAATACCATGGGCGTGGTGCTTTTGTGCAACACGCCCTATTGCTATACAATCATGTAGGGGCGGCAATCTGCCGCCCGCGGGCGACTAATAGTCACCCTACAAATCAGAGCACTTCGAATTTGTAGCCCACGCCCCATACAGTTTTCAAACTCCATTGCTCGGACACGCCTTCCAGCTTTTCACGCAGACGCTTCACATGGACATCTACGGTGCGGCTGTCACCCAAATAGTCGAAGCCCCACACCTCGTCCAGCAGCTGGTTGCGGGTGTACACCCGGTTGGGAGAGGAGGCCAGATAGAACAGCAGCTCCATTTCCTTCGGGGGCGTATCCACCTTTTTGCCGGCCACCGTCAGCTCGAAAGCGTCCATGTCGATGGTCAGTTTGTCAAAGGTCAGACGGCGCAGCTTTTTCTCCGGCACAGTGCCTGCGCTGCGGCGCAAAACCGCCTCCACCCGGGCCAAAACCTCTTTCATCTCAAAGGGCTTGGTGATATAGTCGTCCGCGCCGGATTTTAAACCCTGCACCTTGTCGCTGGTTTCGCTCTTGGCGGTGAGCATGATAATGGGTGTCTGGGATTCCGCCCGGATGGCGTTGCATACTGCCCAGCCGTCCATGACGGGCATCATCACATCCAAAAGGACAATATCCGGCTTGATGGCACGGAATTTGGCGAGACCCTGACCGCCGTCAAAGGCGGTGGTGACGGCATAGCCCTCTTTTTCAAAATACAGTTGCAGAAGCTCTGCGATATTGCGGTCGTCTTCTACAATCAAAACTGTGGTAGCCATAAAAATACCTCCCGGTGATGATAATTTCTTTTTTACCATATTATAGCACAATTTTCCGCATTTTCATGAACTTTTTTTAAAGAGTTTCACCCCAAAATGTGAACGACCAATTTTTTCTTGCCTTATACACCCTTTTGGGGTATGATAAAGGCAAAGCCTTCCCCTGGGGGAAGGTGGCCGAACGAAGTGAGGTCGGATGAGGGTCGTTACGGCGGCGTTAAGCCGCCCCAAAAAAGGTTTTGCCGCCTGCGGCGGTTATTACCCTCATCCGTCTTCAAATTTGTCTTTGCCAAATTTGAATCCACCTTCCCCCGGGGGAAGGCTTGAAAAGGAGCGATTTTATGATTCTCATTGAAATTTTGAAAGCAGTATTCTTCGGCATCGTGGAGGGCATCACCGAGTGGCTTCCCGTTTCCTCCACCGGCCATCTGATCCTGCTGGATACCTTCATCCACCTGAATGTAAGCGAAGCATTTTACGAAATGTTCCAGGTGGTCATCCAATTAGGTGCGATTTTGGCGGTCATCGTCCTGTTTTTCCATAAGCTCAACCCCTTTACGCCCTCAAAAAATGAGGTGCAGAAAAAAGCCACATGGTCGCTGTGGTTCAAGGTCGTGGTAGCGGTGATCCCCTCCGCTGTGGTGGGTCTTCTGCTGGACGACTGGATGGACGAACACCTGTATAACTACATCGTGGTGGCCATCATGCTCATTGTCTATGGCATTGCCTTTCTCTTTGTGGAAAAATGGAATCGGGATCGGCAGTTCCGGATTAAAAATGTCTACGAAATCGACTACCGCACCGCCCTTTTGATGGGTGCATTCCAATGCCTCAGCCTGATTCCCGGCACATCCCGCAGTGGCTCCACCATTCTGGGTGCCATCATTCTGGGCGTTGCCCGGCCCGCCGGCGCAGAGTTTAGCTTCTTTATGGCCATCCCCACCATGCTGGGCGCCAGCGGACTGAAACTATTAAAATATGTGCTGGAAATCGTGAAAGGCGAAGCCTTGGCTCCCAACACAACGGAAATCGTTGTGCTGATCGTTGGCTGTGTCGTGGCATTCGTGGTGAGCCTGCTGGCCATCAAGGGCCTGATGGAATATGTGCGCAAGCACTCTTTCTCCGTCTTTGGCGTGTACCGCATCATCCTTGGCATCGTCGTGCTGGGATATTTCCTGTTGGTACAGTAATTCTAAGCACAAAACAGTTGCACACCCCGAAAACTTGATGTATAATGTATGAGAAAAAATATGGGCCTGCGCCCGAAATGTGGAGGAAAAATAATCATGTTTAACGCAATGATCGAAACTTTGAAAGCCAATCCCCGGAAGATCGTCTTTACCGAGGGCCACGACGCCCGTATTCTGGAAGCTACCGCGCGTCTGGTTGAGGGCGGCTTCCTGACCCCTATCCTCATCGGCGATGTAAACACCGTCAAGGAGAATGCTGCCAAGGGCGGCTTCAACATCGAAGGTGTTGAAATTCTGGATCCCGCTACCTACGAGGGTCTGGACGCCATGGTCGAAAAGATGGTAGAGCTGCGCAAGGGCAAGATGTCCGCTGAGGAATGCCGCGCCTGCCTGCTGAAAGGCAACTACTTCGGCACCATGCTGGTAAAGATGGGCTACGCTGACTCCCTGCTGGGCGGCGCTACCTATTCCACCGCTGACACCGTTCGTCCCGCTTTGCAGCTGGTCAAGACCAAGAAGGGCGCAAATCTGGTTTCTTCCTGCTTCATCATGGTTCGTGGCGAAGAAAAGCTGGCCATGGGCGACTGCGCCATCAACCTGAGCTACGAAGACAGCGTGGACAAGGAAGGCAATGTGACCGTTTCCGCTGCCCGCAAGCTGGCTGAGGTTGCTATTGAGACTGCTAACACCGCCAAGGTGTTCGGCATCGACCCCAAGGTGGCTATGCTGAGCTTCTCCACCAACGGTTCCGGTAAGGGCGGCACTGTCAAGCTGAGCCACGATGCAACCATCGAGGCTAAGGCTATGGCTCCCGAGCTGGCAATCGACGGCGAGATGCAGTTCGACGCCGCTGTGGCTCCCGAGGTCGGACAGTTGAAGTTCCCCGGCTCTCCCGTTGCAGGTTATGCAAACACCTTCATCTTCCCCTGCATCGAGGCCGGCAACATCGGCTACAAGATCGCACAGCGTCTGGGCGGATTCGAGGCTTACGGCCCCATCCTGCAAGGTCTGGCTGCTCCCATCAACGACCTGTCCCGTGGCTGTAACGCCGACGAGGTCTACAAGATGGCCATCATCACCGCCGCAATGGTGTAATTATCAAATACCCAACCGGGGAAGGCAACCGCCTTCCCCGGTTTTTAACCCTCCCCCGGGGGGAGGGTGGCTGAACGAAGTGAAGCCGGGAGAGGAACGGCGGCAGAACCAGCATGTGAATATGCCTATACTACGACTTAAAACTTACATTGTTGCCCGTATTCCTCTTCCGCCTCGCTATGCTCGGCACCTATTTGTATAGGTATGCTTGCCCCCGGCAAGCATTAGAATCTTAATCCGCTGCGCAGCGCACCACCCTCGGGGGAAGGTATAGGAGCATATGTCGTCATTTGATTGCATACACTCCCCACAGGAGGGGATTCTATGCGCAAACGGGATTTGATTTTTATTGCGGTGGCCATTTGTACCGCATTAGCGGTTGCCGGGCATTTGCTGGTGAAAAATATTGCCGCCGCCACCGCCGGTGCTTGGGGACTGAGCTTCCGTCAGGAGGGCTATGCCCCTGTCGCTCCGGCATCGCCCAGAGAATTGGCAAGAGTGGATGCGGCCTATTTGGGGGACACCGCCCAAAGGGTCATCTATCTGACCTTTGATGCCGGTTACGAAAACGGCTGCACCACCCAAATTTTGGATATTCTGAAAAAACACAAAGTACCGGCGGCGTTTTTTCTGGTGGGTACCTACATGAAGACAAATCCCGACTTGGTAAAGCGCATGGCGGAGGAGGGGCATATTGTGGGCAACCACACCATGCACCACCCGGACATGAGCAAAATCGCCGACGAAGCAGCTTTTGCCAAGGAATTGGAGGGCGTGGAAACCCTTTATAAGGAAATCACCGGCAAGGATATGCCGAAATTCTATCGTCCCCCGCAGGGGGTTTACAGTCAAAAGAATCTGGAAATGGCGCAAAAAATGGGTTACAAGACGGTTTTTTGGAGTCTTGCCTATGTGGACTGGAACAACGATTCCCAGCCTACGGCGGAGTACGCATTCTCGAAACTCCTGCCCCGTACCCACAACGGCGCGGTGGTGCTTCTGCATTCCACAAGCCGGACGAACGCCCAAATTCTCGACGAGTTGCTCACCAAGTGGAAGCAAATGGGCTACACCTTTGCCTCTGTGGGGGATTTATTTGCATAATGTATCGTACCTAGCATGTCATTGCGAACCAGTGCGCACACTGGTGTGGCAATCTCCTGATGGTATCCAGCAGATTTCCACATTGTACCGG
>JAZORJ010000017.1:0-5039 GCA_045656525.1 Faecousia sp.
CAGCTTGACAGCCAGAATTTCCACAGCATTTTCCGTATTGCCGTAGACCGAGGCGTAGGCCAGCATTACGCCGGTTTCCTCCGGGGTGTAGGATGCCCAGTGCAGGTACTTGTCGATGAAATAGCCGATGTTCTTGCGCCACACGAAGCCGTGCAAGGGGCAGACCATCTTAATGTCCAGCATGGCGGCCTTGGTCAGCAGTGCGGTGACCTGCTGGCCGTATTTGCCCACGATGTTGGTGTAGTAACGACGGGCTTCATCCAGATAATCCCGGTCGAAGTCCACTTCGTCTGCAAACAGAGCGCCGTTCAATGCGCCGAAAGTGCCGAACGCATCGGCGGAGAACAGAATGCCGTCGGTGGTATCAAAGGACACCAAGACCTCGGGCCAGTGCACCATGGGAGCTTTTACAAAGCAGAAGTTGTGACGCCCGGTGGAGAACACCTCGCCCTCCTTGGCTTCCACCCAACGGCTGTCCAGATCAAAGTCAAAGAACTGTTTGATCATGTTCCGGGTAGCGGCGTTGCACACGATCTTCACATTGGGATAGCGCAAAACCACATCTTCCAGCACGGCGGAATGGTCGGGCTCCATGTGATGGACGAACACATAGTCCAGATCCCGGTCTCCCAAAACAGCCGCCACATTTTCAAAGAAGGTCTTGGCGACAGCCTTGTCCACCGTGTCAAACAGAACTGTTTTCTCGTCCAGCAGGACATAGGAGTTATAGGAAACGCCATCGGGTACGGAGTACACACCCTCAAACATGGCAAGTCTGCGGTCATTTGCACCGACCCAGAAGAGGTCGGATTGAATTTTGCGGTAGTTGTACATAGATTTTCTCCTTTTACTGTGCGTCCAGAATTAACTTAAATGCGCCGTAGGCGCCGGCATCATTACCGAGAGATGCCAATACAAAGCGAACGGATGCGGATGCGTGGAAAATGTACTTGTCGAAATAGCGCTTTGCGCCATCCAAAAGGGGTTGCCCTGCCCGACTGACACCGCCGCCCAGTACCACGACTTCCGGGTCGGTAACACAGCACACCGCGGCCAGAAACTGACCCATGTACCTATACACTTGCTCCAAAATTTCCAGCGCAAGGGTGTCCCCTGCGTTGGCTGCATCAAACACATTCTTGCAGGTCAGCGGATCAAAGGAACGGAGCAGACTCGCTTTTTTGTCCATTTCCAGCCGTTTTTTTGCCAGCCGCACAATACCGGTGGCAGAGCAATACTGCTCCACACAGCCGTATTTGCCGCAGGTACACATCTCGGTCTCCTCCCGCTCTACGGTGATATGACCGATTTCTCCCGCTGCACCGTGGACACCGTTGATGGGCTTGCCGTTTATCACGATACCACCGCCCACACCGGTGCCGAAGGTCGCCAGAACCATATTCTCGCAGCCGCCTGCGCCGCCCTTCCATGCCTCGCCCAGTGCGGCCATATTGGCATCGTTGCCGGCCTTGACAGGCAAGCCGGTAAGGCTGCCCAAGGCATCGTGAATATTGAACACGCCCCAGCCTAAATTATTGCAGCGGTTCACATTACCCGCATCATCCACCGGGCCGGGCACACCAATGCCGATGCCCAGAATCTTCTGAACGGGAATGTTCTTTTCTGTTAAATAACCTTTTATGGAAGCTGCGATATCCGGCAGGATCTGACTGCCGTTGTTGGCTATAACAGTGGGAATTTCCCATTTGTCCAAAAGCGTGCCATTTTCGTCAAAGAACGCAAGCTTGACGGTGGTACCGCCCAGATCTACGCCAAAGCCATATTGCATACAAGATTCCTCCTGTTGAATTTACCTTTCTATTATACAGGATAATCCGGGAAATTTCCAGTCCTTTACTCGCTTTTTCCAGACTTTTTCAGATACAGCGGCAAGATCGTATAGGCTACACACAGCAAGGCCACTCCGGAATCCGCAAACACCGCCGCCCACATGGAAGCATAACCCAAAATACCCAAAAGTATCACCGCCAGCTTAATAGCCAGCGCAAAAATTACTGTTCGACGGGCGATATTCCGAGTCTGGACCGCAATGCGGATGGCCTGCAAAACTGCCCCGGTCCGGGATTTCATAAATACCACATCCGCCGCCTCGATTGCGGCATCTGCGCCACTGCCCATGGCTGCGCCAACATCGCTTCCGGAGAGAACTACCGCATCGTTGATGCCATCACCAACAAACATGGTAGGGCCGTATTTTTGTCGGATTTTCTGTACAATTTGCAGTTTTTCATTGGGAAGCAACCGGGCGTGAACCTCGTCAATACCCAAAAGCTCCCCCACCTCCCGGGCGGTGGATGTTTCGTCACCGGTGAGCATAGCGGTGTGGATGCCCATTTTTTGCAGGGTCTTTACCGTTTGGGCGGCATCGGGCTTGACGGTATCCCCCAATGTGATCCAGCCTAAGAGCAGGCCGTCTTCGGCTACATACACCCGGGTACCGGAAGCCTCAGGCACAGCCACACCGAACTGTTCCAGAAGCTTTTCATTGCCACAGAGGATTTCTTTCCCATTGACCGTGGCACGGATACCGTATCCGGCCAATTCCTCCACCTGCTGGGGCTGCGGCAAAGACAGTCCCTCCGCGGCAGTAAGAATACTGGCGGCAATGGGATGGGTGGAATGCTGCTCGCAGGCAGCGCACAGGCGCAGCACCGCTTCTCCGCCCTCCACATTCTGTACAGAGAATTCTCCTTCGGTGACGGTGCCGGTCTTATCCAGCACCACCGCTTTGATGTTTGTCAGCGCTTCCAGCGTCCGGCCGCTTTTAAAGAGAATTCCCAGTTTTCCCCCTAATCCGATTCCGGAGAAAAAGGCCAAAGGCACACTCAGCACCAGCGCGCAGGGGCAGCTCATGACCAAAAAGGACAGGGCCGTATACACCCAGTAATTCCACTGGCCGGTGATAAGGGAAGGGATAACGGCAACCAGCAGGGCAATGCCGACCACCACCGGGGTGTAGATCCTTGCAAACCGGGAGATAAAGCGATCCATTTTCGGTTTTCCTGCGGCGGCGTTTTCCACGCTTTCCAAAATCCGACTGACCATGGAGTCTTTCAGCGTTTTTTCCACCCGGATGGTCAGCTGACCGGAAGTGTTTACACAGCCGGAAATCACATTGTCCCCGGGCTGCACGGATACGGGCACCGGCTCACCGGTGATGGGCGCAGTGTCAACGCGGCTAACGCCGCTCACCACTACGCCATCCAAAGGAATCCGGTCACCGGGACGCACCAAAAGCAAATCGCCGATTTTCGCATCACCGGCAGGGACGGTAACGGTGGTATCCCCTTCTATGCGCAGTACTGTTTCCGGGCGCATATCCACCGCATCCATGATTTGTCTGCGGCTTTTTTCCACCGCTCGGTGCTCCAAAAATTCACCAAGGCGGAAAAAGAGCATCACGCCCACCGCTTCCGGAAATTCCCGGATGGCAAATGCGCCCAAGGTGGCAACGCTCATAAGAAAGTTTTCATCAAAAACATGACCTTTGATCAGGTTTTTTACCGCCTTGGACAACACTTCCCAGCCTAAAATCAGATAGGCGGCGACAAAAAGCGGCACTTGAAGCAACCTCATAGAACCAGAAAACAGACCCACAACAAACAGCCCGGCACCCAGAACAAGACCCCAAGGGGATTCCTTTTCCTCGTGATGGTGATGATGGTGGTGATGGTCATGACAGTCGCAGTTTTCGTGGGCGTGGGCGTGGGTACGGGTATGGATTTCCACTTCGCTTTCCACCGTCCGGGCGATTTGGTTTAGTTTGTCCAGCAATGCGTCCGGATTTTCCGCAGTCAGCCGTAACTGCCGGGTGGCAAAGGTGATGGTTGCTTGCTCCACTTCCGGCAAGGCATTGAATTTTGCCTCGATTTTGGCTGCGCAGTTGGCGCAGTCCAAGTGATCTATGTTGTAAATCTTCTGCTCCATATAAGGTGCCTCCTTATTTTCATATATGAGCAACTATTCATATGTATACAATAAGTATACACCCTATTCTATGCCATGTCAATAGGGTGTATTATGCATTCAGCATGGATTCTATGACGATCCTCCGGCCGGTGACCGGGTGGACAAATTCGATTTTTTTCGCGCACAGAAGCTGGGTGTTGATTCCACAGCCTTCCGAAAATGCGATAGACTCTGCACTGCCATACTGAGGATCTCCCAGAATGGGAAAACCCATATGTGCGCAATGCAGGCGCAGCTGATGGGTACGGCCGGTGATGGGGCGCAATTCAAGTTTACATAACTCTTCGTTTCGTTCCAGCACCCGGTATTCCGTCACTGACGGCTTGCCGTCCTCCCGGATTTCTCTGAGCAAACTGGGCAGAGGTTTCCGGGCGATGGGCGCATCAATGGTGCCGGCATCGTCTGCCGGACCGCCAAAGGTGACGGCATGATAAGTCTTTTGCAGCTCACCTGCCTGTAAAAGTGCGCTGATATGCCCGTTTTTCGCCAAAAGCACCACACCAAAGGTATCCCGGTCCAGCCGGGTCAGGGGGTGAAAGGCGCAGCTTTGCCCGGTTTTTTCGTAATAGCCCAGCACAAAATTCGCCAGCGTGCCGGTGTTCTTGGAACGGGAGGGATGGATCAGCATGCCTGCCGGCTTGTCCACCGCCAGAATATGTTCATCTTCGTAAAGGACAGCCAATTCCCCCTGCTGGGCCGGGTATTCCGCTGCCGGTGTGTCCATCAAAACGGTGATGGTGTCCCCTGTGCGCACAGCAAAATCCGTATGTTCCGGCTTGCCGTTAACCAAAATTTTCTCGTGCCATTTCAGCCGGTTCACAAGGCCGGCAGACATGGCCATTTCTTCCCGTAAAAAGGACGACAGCCGCCCGGAACGGGTAGCAATATAGGTAAGGTTCATAAATCCCTCCAAAGATCCATGTCATTCCGAGGGCCGTAAGGCCCGTGGGAATCTCCTGGTAGCATCCACCGATATGATAAGCACGACCAAACACTGTACCGGGAGATTGCCACGTCGCTTCGCTCCTCGCAATGACATAGCAAAAAGG
>JAZORJ010000018.1:0-12653 GCA_045656525.1 Faecousia sp.
AGCTTGGATGAATTACAGGGTTACGAATACGATTCCATCGCCCAAACGGTTGCAGAAGATTTTGCGAATCTCTATGCTGTCAACACCTTGGGAGATATTCCCTACTTGCTCCGGAAGGCACTTTACACCGAGCCGCAGGAGCGAAATGATGCGGAATTTTGGTGCCTTGAATTGTTTCAGGGAGAGGAGCTTCTGGTAGAAGAGGGGTCGGAAAACGGTTCTAAGAGCCATAGCACATTTACAAAGACCTATACATTCACGCCCCTGTACCCGGTATATTATCAGCCGCAGGAAGATGGGGAGGCGGAAGACTCTGGGTCGGATGGCTCTGAGGAAAATCCGGAAGAAAATCCCGGGCCGACCGGCTATCTATACCGCGAAAATAAGACGGTTTGGATCGGAACCAGTCTGGAAAGCTATGAACTGTATTACTATGAGGCACCGGAATACAGTGTGACGGTGTATATGCAGGAACAGGTACTGGAAAGCAGCCGCCTGCATCTTTTGACAACGATTTATCCTTACCGCTATCACTGCATTGCCGTCGTTGTTACGGGGTTGTTGCTGTTTGCGGCGGGGCTTGTATATTTGCTTTGGGTATCCGGCCGCGCACCGGACGGAACCATACGCCCCGGTGGATTAAATCTTCTGCCGCTGGATGTGTATTTTGTCGCCATGTGTGTTGGCGTCTGGCTTTTGCTTCGACTGCTGGAACAGCTGCGAATATGGGCGTTCGATGCCGGTCCGCATTCGGGTAATCTGAGCATTTTGTTTGTGAATCTTTTAGCTATGTTGCTGCTGCCGGTCAGCTTTTTGATGGCCTTGTCGGCCCAGATCAAGCTCAAAGATTTTTACTGGTGGAAGCACAGTGTTTTGGGCTTTTTGTGTGTTTGGATTTACAGAGGCATTCGCTTGCTGTATAAGGGCCTTCGGCAAAGCATTCGGATGCTGCCGGTAATCTGGCAGTGGCTGCTGATCGGCTTTGGGGTAATCGCCTGTTTTGGCGGTGCATTTTTGGCGGCGCAGAATTCTGTTGTGGGAATTACACTACTGATCGTGGCGATACTGGGATGTACAGCAATGGTGCTGTACAGCGGCTATGCCTTTGGCACCTTGCTGTCCGGCGTGAAGAAAATGTGCGAGGGCGATCTGGAAACCAAAATCCCCACCAAATACCTTGCCGGCAGCTTCCGCTCTTGCGCAGAGGAGGTCAACGCCCTGTCGGAGACGGCTGCCCAAGCGGTACAAAATCAAGTCCGCTCGGAGCGGATGAAGACGGAACTGATCACCAATGTTTCCCACGATATCAAGACGCCCCTTACTTCGATCATCAATTATGTGGACATTATGAGCCAATGCCGAAACCGTGATGAGGCCGGCCAGTATCTGGAAGTGCTTTCCCGTCAGTCTCAGCAGCTGAAAAAGCTGATCGAAGACCTGATGGAGCTGAGTAAGGCCAGCAGTGGAAATATGACAGTGAATATTACGACGCTGGATGCCTCTGAATCCGTGAATCAAGCCTTGGGAGAATTCTCGGACAAGCTGGAAAAAGCACAGCTGACGCCGGTGTTTACCGCACCGGCCGAGCCGCTTATGATCGCCGCGGACGGACGGCTGACTTGGCGTGTGCTGTCGAATCTTTTGAGCAATGCAGTAAAATATGCCACCCCGGGCACCCGGGTGTATGTGGATTTGACCAAGGAAGACGACAAGGTTTTGCTTTCTGTGAAAAATGTCTCCCGGGAAGATATTCAGTATACGGCTGAGGAATTGTTGGAGCGCTTTGTCCGTGGAGATGCTTCTCGAAACCGGGAAGGAAGCGGATTGGGCCTGAATATTGCCAAGAGTCTGATGGAAGTGCAGGGGGGCAGTTTGCAATTGGTGCTGGATGGAGATCTGTTCAAAATCATCCTCACATTCCCTGCGGCGGAAATCTCTTGACAGGAAATGCGCCCCGTGGTAAAATATTACCGTCGCGAAGATCGGAAAGAGTACCGCAGGGAAGTTTCCAAGAGAGCCGGGGCCATCGGCTGAAAGCCCGGGCGAAACGGAAGCGGGAAAGTGCGTCCGGGAGCGTAAAATTGCATACGAGCGATAAATGAGAGTGGAACCGCGAGTTTTATAAACCCGCCTCTTGTACAATACTGTACAAGAGGCGTTTTTTATTTTCATAAAAATGGAGGAAACCATTATGTATCTATACAATTCTACCACCCACAAAAAGGAACTGTTTGTACCCAACAATCCGGAGCTGGTGAAAATGTACACCTGCGGACCTACGGTGTATCACTATGCCCATATCGGCAATCTGCGCACCTATATTATGGAGGATGTGCTGGAAAAGGCTCTGCGCTACACTGGCTATCATGTCAAGCGCGTTATGAACATCACCGATGTGGGCCATTTGGCAAGCGATGCCGATACCGGCGAGGATAAGATGCTCAAAGGCGCAAAACGGGAAAACAAGACCGTTATGGAGATCGCCCAGTATTATACCGATGCTTTCTTTGCAGACTGCGAGAAGCTGAACATCAAGCGCCCGGATGTGGTGGAGCCCGCCACCAACTGTATTGACGAGTATATCAATATGGTTTCCCGTCTGCTGGATACCGGCAAGGCCTATTTTGTAGGCGGCAATGTGTATTTTGATACTTCTACGCTGGATAAGTACCATGTTTTCGGCGACCACGATGAAGAAGATCTGGCTGTGGGCGTCCGTGAGGGCGTGGAAGAGGACACCAACAAGAAGAATAAGAACGACTTTGTTCTGTGGTTTACCAAGTCCAAATTTGAGGATCAGGCTCTGAAATGGGATTCTCCTTGGGGCGTGGGTTATCCCGGCTGGCATATCGAATGCTCCTGCATCTCCATGAAGCACTTGGGCGAGGATCTGGACATCCACGCAGGCGGCATCGACAATGCATTCCCCCACCACACCAACGAAATTGCCCAGTCCGAGAGCTATTTGGGACACAAGTGGTGTAACTACTGGTTCCATGTCCACCATCTGAACACCGAGGGCGGCAAGATGAGTAAGTCCAAGGGGGAATTTTTGACGGTTTCCCTGCTGGAAAGCAAGGGTTATGATCCCATGGCCTACCGCCTGTTCTGCTTGCAGAGCCATTACCGTCGGAATTTGGTGTTCTCTTGGGAGAATCTGGACAATGCGGTGGTTGCTTACGACAAGCTGGTTGCCAAAATCGCCACACTGAAAAATGAGGGTGCGGTGGATACCGAAGCCTTCGACAACCTGAAAGAGCGTTTTGTGGGCGCCCTCAACGGCGACCTGAACACCTCTTTGGCGGTGACTGCTGTGTATGATGCACTCAAAGCCAAGTGCAATGACGCCACCAAGCTGGCGCTGATTGCAGATTTTGACAAGGTTTTGAGCTTGAACCTGTTGGCCGCCGCGGAAAAGCTGGCCGCAAAGCAGGCGGCTGAGGAAGCCGCAAACGCCGATCCTGAGATCGACGCTATGGTTGCCGCCCGTACCGAAGCCAAGAAGGCCAAAAACTGGGCAGAGGCTGACCGCATTCGTGACGAACTGAAAGCCCGGGGCATTGAGATCATCGACACACCTCAGGGCGCAAAATGGAGAAAAGTATGAAACTGCTGATCCTGGATGGCAATTCTGTCATCAACCGGGCATATTTTGGCGTCAGGCCCCTTACCAACCAGGAGGGGCTTTACACCCATGCCATTTACGGCTTCTTGAACATTCTGGAAAAGCTGGAAAAGGAAGAACAGCCGGATGCTGTATGCGTGGCATTCGATTTGCACGGTCCTACCTTTCGTCATTTGAAATATGACGGCTACAAGGCTCCCCGTCACGGAATGCCGGAGGAACTGCGGATGCAGATGCCGGTGATGAAGGATGTTCTGCGGGCTATGAATGTGCCGATCTATGAATGTCAGGGCTGGGAAGCGGACGATGTGATCGGTACCGTAGGCAGGATTTGCTCCAACAATGGCTGGGAGTGCGTGATCGCTACCGGCGACCGGGACTCTTTGCAGCTGATTGACGAAAATGTCCATGTAAAGCTGGTCATTTCCAAGCCGGGCCAGACCACCGCTACCCTTTATACGGAAGAAAAATTCCGGGAGGAGTATGGGTTTGAACCCAAGAAAATGGTGGATTTGAAGGCGCTCATGGGCGATTCCTCCGATAATATCCCCGGCGTTGCCGGCGTTGGCCCCAAAACGGCCACGGAATTGCTGATGAAATTCGGTTCCTTGGATGGAATTTATGAGAATTTGGAGGATGCGTCCATCCGCCCCAAGCTGCGGGAAAAGCTGGAAGCCGGCAAGGAAAACGCCTATCTTTCCTATGATTTGGCCACCATTCGCCCCGAAGCACCCATTGATTTTGAGCCGAAGGATGCCATCGTTCAGCCGTATAACAAGCCAGAACTGTACGCCCTGTTCCAACGGCTGGAATTTGTAAAACTGATTGACAAGTACGGCCTGCGGGGAGCGGCGGCGGAAGCACCGAAAACAACCACGGCAGAGGTTAAGAAACTGCCCCGTTGTGAGGAACTCCCGACAGAGAAGTTTCCCTGTGCGGTGTATCTTGCGGAGGACGGTACCCTGGGAAACGCATGGGAGAAGGGCGTTTATACCATGACACCCATGGAAGTGCAGATGGCCGGTGACTGTTTGCTGGGCCGACTGGACTGCGTTTGCCACGACATGAAGACCACCATGCACCGATTGGACGAATTGGGTCTGTGCTATGGCGAATTTTCCTTTGATACGGCCCTTGCCGCCTATGATTTAAGCCCCTCTTCCGCCGATTATCCGGTATCCAAGCTGGCCACCAATTTCTTGGGAACCAGTGTGGACGACGGCGATGCTGCCGCCTGCGCAGAGGCTTTGTGGCAGTTGAAGCCGGTGCTGTCTGCGAAGCTGGAAAAGCAGGGCATGAAGGCGTTGTACGAGGATATCGAGCTGCCACTGTGTGCTGTGCTGTACCGTATGGAATGTGCCGGCGTGGCCATTGACCGGCAGCAGTTGGAACAGTTCGGCACAATGCTTGCCCAGCGGATCGACGAATGTGAAAAGCTGATCTTCGGCTACTCCGAGGGCGCATTCAACATCAATTCTACCAAGCAGTTGGGAGAACTCTTGTTTGACAAACTGGGTTTGCCCCCGGTGAAAAAGACCAAAACCGGCTATTCCACCAATGCGGAAGTGCTGGAAAAGCTGAAAGATAAGCATCCCATCATCCCGGCAATCATGGATTACCGGGTGCTGACGAAGCTGAAATCCACCTATGCCGATGGCCTGATGAAGGTGATCGGTGAGGACGGTCGTATCCGTACCACCTTCCAAAACATGGTGACGGCCACCGGCCGGCTTTCTTCCACCGACCCCAACTTGCAGAACATTCCCGTGCGCAATGATCTGGGCGCGGAGATCCGCAAGATGTTTGTGCCGAAGGAAGGCTTTGTGTTGGTGGATGCGGATTACAGCCAGATTGAACTGCGTGTACTTGCCCACATTGCCGACGATACTGTGATGCAAAAGGCCTTTATTGAGGGGCAGGATATTCACACCGTCACGGCCTCTCAGGTATTCGGTGTCGCCCCGGAGCATGTAACAGCCTTGCAGCGCCGTGCCGCAAAGGCGGTCAATTTTGGCATCGTCTACGGCATTTCGGAGTACTCCCTTTCTGAGGATATCGGCGTTGCCTACTGGGAAGCCAAGGAGTATATTGAAAGCTATCTGTCCCATTACAGCGGTGTGCGGGGATATATGAAGAAAGTGGTTGCCGATGCCCGGGAATGCGGTTTTACACAGACGCTGTTCGGCCGTAAGCGCACCATTCCGGAACTGAGTGCCAGTAATTTCATGGTGCGTCAGGGCGGCGAGCGTATGGCGCTGAATACCCCCATTCAGGGTACTGCGGCAGACCTCATTAAAATGGCTATGATCCGGGTGGATAAGGCCTTGGCGGAAGAATTCCAGGAGGCCAGGCTTGTATTGCAGGTTCACGACGAGCTGATCGTGGAATGCCCGGAAGCAATTGCAGAACAAGTGGCGCAGCTTGTCAGCCGGGAAATGGAGAACATTGCCGACCTGAAAGTGCCGCTGACTGCGGAGGCAAAAATCGGAAAGAGCTGGTTTGACGCCAAATGATTGAAATCGTAACAATGACCGAGGCCCATGTGGCCCAAATTGCGCAGATTGAAAAGCTTTGCTTTTCTGACCCGTGGAGCGAAAACAGCATTTCCTCGGAACTGAACAGCCGGATTTCCCTCTGGTTTGTGGCGCTGGATGGAAACAGTGTTGCCGGGTATATTGGATCCCAAAGCGTGCTGGATGAGGCGGATATGATGAATGTGGCGGTGCATCCGGACTACCGCCGACAGGGCATCGGTGAAAAACTGGTGCTTGCATTGGCCCAAGCATTAACGGAAAAGGAAATCCGGGGCTTGATGCTGGAAGTGCGGGAAAGCAATATCCCGGCCATCGCGCTGTACGAAAAGCTGGGCTTCCGGCAGGTGGGTCTGCGGCCCAATTATTACCGAAACCCCAAGGAAAATGCACTGATTATGCGAAAGGAGTTGTCGCTTTGAACATTTTGGCAGTAGAATCCTCCTGTGACGAAACAGCTGTGGCCATCGTCCGGGACGGACGGGAAGTGCTGTGCGACTGCATCGCATCTCAGGTGGAGCTGCACCGTATTTACGGCGGTGTGGTGCCGGAAATTGCGTCCAGAAAGCACATCGAGGCTATTTATGGCTTGGCAGATCAGGCACTTTCTCAGACGGGCCTGACCCGGAAAGATATCGACGCGGTGGCTGTAACCTATGCACCGGGTCTGATCGGTGCGGTACTGGTGGGCGTGAATTTCGCCAAGGCCGCCGCATTGGCACTGGACAAGCCCCTGATCCCGGTGCACCACATCCGGGGACATATCGGTGCGAACTATATCGCCTATCCGGATTTGAAGCCGCCCTTTTTGTGCTTGGTGGTATCCGGTGGGCATACCATGATCGTGGAAGTGTCCGATTATACGAAAATGCGGATTTTGGGCACTACCTTGGACGATGCGGCGGGTGAGTGCTTTGACAAGGTCGCCCGGGTGCTGGATATGCCCTATCCCGGCGGTGCTGCGCTGGATAAGGCAGCGCAATTGGGGGATGACACCAAATATCAGCTCCCCCGGAGCAAGCCCGGCGCAAATCCCTACGACATGAGCTTTTCCGGCTTGAAAACTGCGGCGCTGAATCTTATTCATCACGCCGAGCAGGTTGGAGAGCGGTTGGATATTCCCAGCTTGTGCGCATCCTTCTCTGCGGCGGTTTCCGATACCTTGATTCCCAGAGTGGTGCGAGCAATTGAGGAAACAGGCCTGAAAAATATAGCGGTTGCCGGTGGTGTAGCAGCAAATTCCCGAATTCGCAAGGATATTCTTGCGGCAGCGGAAAAACTGGGTGCGACGGTTTACATGCCGCCGCTGAGTCTGTGCGGAGATAATGCCGCCATGATCGGCGCGCAGGCGTATTATGAGTTTTTAGCAGGTAATGTGGCCGGTATGGAGCTGAATGCCTATGCCACCAAGTCCATTCTGGGCGAGACAATATAAGAAATTGCAGGAGGCGGACTCGCTTCCTGCATTTTTGAAAAGGATGGATATGTGTATAACCATTCTGTATATTTATTATGTAGCTGGCAAAAAATGTTGAGAAAAGGTTGGAAAATACAGGTTTCGACCCTTTTCGACAGGACAAAATTGGATTTTTACCCTGTGGAAAAACCTGTGGAAACTGTGAATAAATATTGGATGGCATGAAAATTATCGGTGTTATGGTAACCGTATTCATAAATTTTATACAGATTTTTTACAATTTTTGCTGCAAAAACCGGAAAGGGGGATGGGTGAAATGCTGTGCGTAGTCTCAAAATTGCAGGACCTGAATTTTTCTCAGCTGATGGCAGTTTACGAGGAGGGAAATCAGGAAAATGCGGAATATTTTTGGCCGGAACTATCGACAGGTCAGCAGATGCTCCGTGCGGAGCAAGCTTTTTACCAATACCTGACGGAAGGATTCTTCTCTGTGCCCGGAGCGGTGTATGCCATATGGCAGGAGCAGGGCGTTTATATCAGCGCATTGCGGTTAGAGCCTTACGAGGACGGACTGTTGCTGGAAGCCTTGGAAACAGCACCTGCCCAGCGCAGAAAGGGTTATGCGGAGCGACTGATCCGGGCGGTGCAGGGGGAATTTCCACAAAAAATCTATTCTCATGTGAGCAAAAAGAACCTGCCATCCTTGGCTGTCCATAAGAAATGCGGCTTCCGACAGGTGCTGGATTACGCAAAATACATCGACGGCTCCGTGGCACGAAATGCAGCAACATTGGCCTACCGTTAAAAAAGACCCCTCATGCCGTGCATGAGGGGTTTGATTATTTCAAGCGTTTTTTGCGGGGGCGCAGAGGTGTGATGAGGTGCACCAAGGTCATACCCAGCAGCATGCCAGCGGACATGGCAATCATGAGCAGGAAAGTATGCAGAATGCGGTCTGTAAACAGCGTCATATTATCCTGCATCAGAGCACTGATGCTGTAATAGAGAGAGCCGCCGGGGATCAGGGGAATCCAGCCGGTGACCAGCAAAATCGTAGACGGACAGCGCAAAATCCGGGCGAAGGCCTCGGCATACAGAGTCAGCACCGTGGTGGCGATCAGATATTGCAGTGCCTCGTGACCTACAAAAATACCGGCAATACAGTAGGTGCCCCAACTGAGCAGACCGCCAAGGAATGCAAAAATCAGCATTTTGCCCCGCACCTGAAACAGCAGCGCAAAGCCCACAGAACCGAATGCGCCCATAATCGTTTGGTAGATGGGATCAATGGTGACCGCAGTTTTGGAGCTGGCGTAGGCGATGGTGAAGCCGAAGGCTACCAAAAACGCAATTACCAGCGACCGGAAGAACCGGCTGACACCGGAGAGCATATCATCGACGAACATGTCGTGCACGGCGTTGGTCATGGCGATGCCGGGGATCAAAAGCATAATGTTACCGATGGAAATGGCATCATAGCGAACGCCCAGACCCAGCTTTACCAATGCGGCGTTGCACAGGCCGGTGAGCAGAGAAACCAGAAACACCGTGAACACATGGTCCAGATTGATTTTGCGCATGAAGTATTCCAACAGGCACAGAATGATACCGGTGCAGGCGGCACAAATACCGTCTGTCCAAGGTGCGCCGAAGAAAATACTCAGCGAGCCGGAGATCAAGGCGTAGACCAAGGCCATCACCCACAGGGGGCGGTTGACCTGTGCATCGATTTGCCGCAGCTTGAAAGGAATTTCCTCAGCGGTTACCCGTTCGGCACAAATGTCCCGGGAGAGTTGATTCAGTTTTTGTAGCCGGGTCAGATCCAAAGATCCGGCGTGAATGCGCCGCAGCTGCGTGGCGCTGTTTCCGTTGGCATCAAAAGCGGTGACGATGATGCCAGAGGTGACGGCGAACACGTGGGTCTCCACAGCACCTAAGGCCTTGCAGATCCGACTGATGGAGTCCTCCACCCGGCTGACCTGCGCGCCGCACACCAGCATCTGCATACCGATGTCCAATGCCAAAGAAATATGGGAATCAAGGCTTTTTCCGTCTTCCATAAAATGCCTCTTTCTATGTAATAGGATACTTATACCACTATCAAAAGGGAAAGTCAACCCATGAATTTTTGGCGCGATGAATTTACCTTTTTGCAGGGGGCGGCCCCCTGGACGGTCTGCAAACCAATTCGATACACACGGGGCGTCGTGGGCGCCGCCATTGCGTTGTAGGGGCGGATGCCCACATCCGCCCATGGGCGGGGAACCCGCCCCCTACGATAATGTTTTACGACAGGTTTCCCTTGCATTTTGTTGACGGGTGTGATAATATGATTTTGCGACACAATTCCATAAGAGTGACACTGACCGAAAGTGTGCATTTTTACTTTGGTAAAAATGCATGCTCATTCAGCATACTTTCGGTGTGTCTGGAATTGTGTCGCAGCAATTGGGGCTATGCGTTTTTCGGTGCGCGGCTTCGGTCGTGCACTTTTTATTTAGGGTGAGAAAATTGGAATGAATGTACTATATACACATTAAGCACTTTAATAATTGCGGAGATCCACTCGCGAGAATTACAAAGTGTTTTACAGATATTTAAACAAAGGAGAATTACACTATGGAAACATGCAATGCTTGTGGAAAAACAACACTTCTACCCGAAAAATTTGGTAACGTTAATATTTGTAAGGTTTGTTTCTTAAAAATTGGTGGTCCGTTTTGGAAGCGGCAGTTTGAAAAAATGGAAGATTTAGAGAAAAATAGAAACAAAGCGCTACAAGCGGTTCACAATGAGCAATTTCCAGCTGATGTAGTCTTTGCAATTAACAGCTTCTTTCTCGAGCAATGGAATGCTATGCAGGCGTGTAATTGTTGTGGTGCAGAAGTGCAAACACTTAAAAAATTTGGAGAAACGCAAGTTTGTCAAAAATGCTACTCGAAATTAAGCGTTGATACATGGCTGAAACATGAATTTGATGATAATGAAGAAGTAGAAGAATGCCGAAAGAGAATATTGAAAATCGCACAAAAAAATCAATACTCCTCAGAAATCTTAAAAGAAATTAATCTGCTGTTTGATGCAAAAAGAGAAACAGATCTAGTTTGCTGCATTGATGGTGGAGTTGAGCAAAAATTGAAAGTGTATAAGAATCACTGCGTTCTCATTACATCAGAGTGGTTCGACACTGAAGAAATGACCAAGCGATATGATAGAGCACAGAAACATTTTAAAACTGCCGATAGTATGCAAGTTTTGGGTACTGCAGCATCATTGGTTTCTCAGATGCTTCCTGGTGGCGGACTTGTTAAAAAGGGTGTGCAAATGGCAGGGTCGGCTCTAACATCTGCAGCAAAAAATATGCCTGCACCAACAGAGAAAAAGCCACTAAATGTAATTAAAGGGAAATATAGAATTGATTATGGCGTTTTTACTACAGCGGAATTCCAAAAATGTGGAGATGGAGAGGATGCTGTTGGTTTTATTCGTTTTTATAAAAGAAATGGCAATGTAAATGATACGCGCGTTTTCTTGTTTGAATATAACGAAACTAAGGCCGAAAAAGGATATAAGACAATTTGTGAAGGCATGGACGAGTTTGCGCGCAGAAGAGAAATGGGACAACAAGGTCAGCAAACGCCGCAAGCAATTTATCAAGCATCCATTGCGGATGAAATACTTAAATTTAAGCAATTGTTAGATGCGGGTATTATTACACAAGAAGAGTTTGACTATAAAAAGAAAGAATTGCTTGGAATGCCACCAATTTCTAACACGTAATTCTATAGAAATCAAAACGGAACCCCGAAGGGTTCCGTTTTTGTTCATTATGGGATGATTAGCCACCGAGGATCATGCTGCCGAAATAGGCAGGGCAGTGGAAGGACAAAACGCCGGGCTCGATGGGATTCCAGAAAAGATAGTGCTCCTGTGCGGTCAAGTCGCCGCACTTGTAGCAGTTGGCGTAGAAGGAGAGTCCCTCGTAGGCCTTAAATTCGGGGAAGAAGTGCTGGATAAAGGTGAAGGGCACATGGTATGTGATACCCCAACCGTCCTCGGTCCGGTAGGATTCCGGTCGGAACAGCTCCTTCTCATCCTCGACCAGCAGGCGAACCAGCTGATGTTTACCCCAGCCATGTCCCAGCCAAAGGCTGCAAGCGGGATTAAACTCAAAGTTGAAGTAGGCCATGGATTCCGTAGGACGGAAGAAAAATTCCAGACAGCTGTCATGACAAACTTGGGGAAGCGGACCGGTTTCTTCGCAGCGGATGTGCTTTTCCCGGGCACGCAGGTTCACATAGATACCGGTCTCGTCCCAGCACAGCTTGGCCCATGCCTGAATATCCACAGGCTCACCGAAAGGTGTGTCGATATTCAAAGCGGGAACGGCGTCCCAGTTAGGTGTGCCGCTGATTTTTTTTAAAGTGTAGGTTTTCATAAAGCGACCTCGTTTCCAAAACTGTGTCATTGCGAGGAGCAAAGCGACGTGGCAATCTCACGGACATTCTGGAAATTTGCAGGAGATTGCCACACCAGTCTGCGGACTGGTTCGCAATGACAGTAGAAGGAGATGTTAGAAACGGGCTGCCCGATTTGATGCGGGCAGCCCATAAGACTTCTTAGTAGCCGACCTTCTCCCAGCAAGCGAAGGGAGCAGCCAGTTCGTCGCTGATGTAGACCTGAGTCTTCTTGGTCTGCAACATGGTGCTGGGCAGGTAGGGAGTGATGGGTCCGTGGGTGCACAGACGGGAGATCATTCTCTGCCAAGAGGAGAAAGTACCGCAGGTAGCCAGTGCGTGAACCTCGATACGCTCCTTAGCACGCATTACATCCAGAGGTCCGATGGTAGCAGCGCAGGGAGGAACATTGGCGATGTCACCGGACTGGCCGAAGGTGCCGTTCAGGGAGTTCTGCATAATGGTCATGGGGTGCAGCTTGACGATCTGAGCAGGCTGATTCAGCCATTCCTCAATGTCGCCGGAGCCGATGAACTCGGGGATGGGGTCAACGAAAGCCATGTGGCCAGCCCAACCGGGAGAGGTGGAAGCGATGTCAGCACCGCCCTCGGAGATGTCGTTGA
>JAZORJ010000019.1:0-6552 GCA_045656525.1 Faecousia sp.
GAACCGGTACTTCCGTTGGAAGAAGGCTGTTGGCTGGATGAGGGCTGATTCATCTGAGGATTATCCGAATTGTTCAGCCGACTGCCGCACATAATGGCAAATACCAGCACGACGATCGCCACCAAATATACCGGCACGGATAAAATCCGCAGAGTCTTTCGCTGGGACCGGGAAGGACTGCGAAGACGCATGAACTCCAATACCGCAGCAAGCAGCAGCACAACCACAAACAGTGCGATAAATAAGGTCACCGCAGAACGCAATGTCTGCTGGATTGCTGTATTAGTGGCAGAAGCGCTCAGTAATGAAAAATGAAAAAACAGATTGTTCACGGAAATCTCTCCAATCGGTTTGTTTTTTGCTATTATATCACCGGTGACTGCTTTTTGCAACCACCAATGAAAGGGAATACCCCTGCTGCTGCAGGGGTAAGTCATCAAGCGTCGATCAAATTTTCTAAACCATCCCGGTCGGCAATCTCCACAGCCCCTCTTGTGAGTTTGACATAACCTTCGTTTTGGAAGTACCGCAGCATGCGGGTGACCACCTCACGGGCGGTGCCCATATGATTGGCGATGGCTTCATGGGTCAGCTTTAAAACATCAGAATTCTCCAAAGCGGATTCTTCCAGCAGGAAGTTGGCCAAACGCTTATCCACACTTTTCCACATAATCTGCTCGATGAGCCACATGACCTCGGAAAAACGGGTGGCCATCAGTTCGTTGACATAGTTGGCAAGCGGGGCGGATTCTTCCATGATTTTTTTGAATATGTAGGGCGGGAGAATGAAAACCTCGGACTCTTTTTCGGCGGAGATCATAATTTCAAACTGCACACTGCGCATGACGCAGGAAGCAGAAAACAGACAAATGTCATGATCCAGCAGGCGGTACAGGGTGATTTCACGGCCATCTTCGGACAGAATGTAGGCGCGGAGCTGACCGCTTTTAATGAGAACCAGTCCTGCACATTCGGCAGAGCCGTCATGCAAAACTGCGCCCTTTCCCAATGTCTTGGGGACGATGCTGGATGAAATCAATTGTTGCTGAGTGGATGTAAGCTTGTCCCAGATAGGGCATAAGTGTTGAAATTCCATTGCTGCACCTCCTTGGTGAATCCAGTGTAGCACATTTTCCGGTGCAATTCAATAGATAATGGCGGCAACCCTTGACAGAAATAGCATGTTCCGCTAAAATATTCTGGAATATGCGCCCGTAGCTCAGCTGGATAGAGCATCCGCCTCCTAAGCGGAAGGTCGCGCGTTCGAATCGCGCCGGGCGTGCCAAAAGCCGTCTCATATGAGACGGCTTTTGCAATTTTATTTTTCGGCTTTTTGGTAAGCAGCAGGGGATAGCCCCATTTGCTTCTTAAAACATCTGCTGAAATAGCTTACATCGGAATAACCGACCAAGGAAGCGACCTCGGCAACTGGAAGGTTGCTGCCGCGCAGCAGTGCCGAAGCCTTGCTTATGCGCAGCTGATTGATATAACCAATGGCAGTATTTCCGGTAACAGTTTTGAATACACGGCAAAAATGGTATACACTCATAGTGCACAGATGTGCAAGTGTGTCAATGGATATTTCTTCCGGGTAATGCCGTACAATATGGTCCAATGCCGGCTGTATGCGATCGGCCATGCGCCTGTTTTCCTGTGTTGTCGATGGATCCGAGACGGCATGATGCCGTTGCAGATGGGAGAAAATCAGTGCCAATGCGCCAAAAGCACCAAGCTGATAGGCTGTTGGCTTTTCGTTCAGCTCGCGAAACAGTAGTTCCAGATGACTAGCCAGAACACGGTCGCCTCGGATCAGATGCTTAAAATGGGGCATCGTTGTTTGTGTAGCTTCATGCAGCAGGGGAATATCCGGAGATACCATAAGCAAATGATAGGCAACGGTTTCATCCCCGTTTGTTTGTGTGGCATGAAGCTCGCAGGGATTGATGACCACCACATCTCCTTCGCTGGCCAGAAAAACATCCGTGCCGCAGACAATTTCAGCAGAGCCGCTGAGAATATATTTGATCTCAATTTCTTCGTGCCACCGCGGAGTGTATTTGATGTGAGACGGTGACTTGGATGCGGAGTAATGGAAGGGCAGGGTATAATCTGTTTTTTTACCAAGCTGCAAATTTTCGTAATATTGCATCTCATTGTCCATGGCGGCACCTCCTCTGGGAGAAATATAACACAGCACCGTAGAAAATGCAATTGCTTTTAACAGCACATCGTTGCCGTTTTTTTCTATTTTCTACTTTACAGAACGGCATTTTTCGGGGACAATATATCCGAATTTACGGAAATGAGGATAATTGCTCATGAATATTGAATTTGACAGTTACAAACAAAAATTAAATGATATTCGTCCTGCATTGGTCGGCTTGGCTGATTCTTTGAATCTGGAAGGTATGAAAAATGAATTGGAGCGTCTGCATGCCATGCAGGAAGCTCCCGGTTTTTGGGATGACCCGGAAAAGAGCCAGAAGATCGTTATGAAGATCCGTCAGGCCGAGATGAAGATCGAGCGCTATAATAAAATGGTGTCCTCTTGGGAAGATATGATCACAATTTGTGAAATGGCCGCTGAGGAAGATGATGATTCCATGCTTCCTGAGCTGAAAGAGGGTTATGAGATTCTCACCCGGGACATGGAGACCTGCCGTTTGGAGACCCTGCTCACAGGTAAGTACGATAAGAACAATGCCATGATGAGCTTCCAGGCCGGCGCAGGTGGAACAGAGGCACAGGACTGGTGCCAGATGCTGTATCGTATGTATACCCGTTGGGCAGAGCGCAGCGGTTTTACCTATAAGATCATGGACTATCAGGAAGGCGACGAAGCCGGTCTGAAATCTGCATCCATTATGGTTGAGGGCGAGAATGCCTACGGTTTTTTGAAGGGCGAAAGCGGTGTTCATCGCTTGGTTCGTGTTTCTCCCTTTGATGCCAATGCCCGCCGGCAGACATCCTTCTCCGCAATCGAAGTTATCCCGGAGATCGAGGACGATTCCGAAGATTTCGAGATCAAAGCGGAAGATTACGAAATGCAGGTGTTCCGTTCCTCCGGTGCAGGCGGTCAGCATATCAACAAGACCTCTTCCGCAGTGCGCTTGATTCATAAAGCCACCGGTATTGTGGTTTCCTGTCAGACAGAGCGGAGCCAATTCCAGAACAAGGAAACCTGTCTTCGCATGCTGCGCAGCAAGCTGGTTGAGATCCGTGAGCGTGAGCATTTGGCAACCATTGCGGACATAAAGGGTGTACAGCAGAAGATCGAGTGGGGCAGTCAGATCCGCAACTATGTGTTCATGCCCTATACCCTTGTTAAGGATACCCGTACCGGCTGTGAAACTTCTAATGTTAACGCAGTTATGGATGGTGCGCTGGATCCGTTTATCGAAAGTTACCTGAATTGTCTGGCATCCGGCAATTGGGTGCAGAAGTAAGAGAAAAAATCACAGATTACCCCTTGCATTTTGTAAAAATGCGTGGTATAATATCTAAGATTTTGTAAGACACCCGTTGGAGGGAGGTTAAAAAATGGAAGTTCTTGAAATTATTTTGACAATTTTGGAGGTTATCGCCAGTGTTGCCCTGATTCTGGTCATTCTGTTCCAGTCCGGCAAAGAGGCAGGCTTGTCCAATGCAATCGCAGGCGGCAGCCAAGATACCTACCTGAATAAGAATAAGAACGGCAGTTTGGATAAGATGCTGGCTTCTGCTACCAAGTGGATTGCTCTGGCTTGGCTTCTGCTGACTCTGTCTTTGAACTTGTTCTAAGTTGTCTATCAATAAAACCACAGGGGAGACCCTGTGGTTTTTACAATAAGGAGGATTTTATGAAAGCTGTGAAACTGGCAGGTTTGGAGCCTGCGTCTGTATTTGGCTATTTTGAAAAAATCTGTTCCATCCCTCATGGTTCCCGGAATACCAAGCCCATCAGTGATTACTTGGTATCTTTTGCAAAGGAGCAAGGCATCCGTTATGAGCAGGATGAGCTTAATAATGTGCTGATGTATCAGGAGGGCACTTGCGGCTATGAGGATCATGCCCCTGTGATTTTGCAGGGTCATATGGATATGGTCTGCGAAAAGGATGCAGACTGTGCCATCAACATGGATACGGATGGTCTCAATATCGACCACGATGGAGAGAATATTTTCGCCCATGGGACTACCTTGGGTGGTGACAATGGCATTGCGGTTGCCGTTATTCTGGCTCTGCTGGCAGATAAAACCATTCCCCATCCGCCGTTGGAAATCATCATTACCGTGGACGAGGAAATCGGCATGGAAGGTGCGGCTGGCGTGGATTTGTCCAATTTCCGGAGCCGTACCATGATCAACATGGATTCTGAGGACGAGGGTGTTTTCACAGTCTCCTGCGCCGGCGGCGCAAGAAGCACGATTCATATGCCGGTTCAGCGTCGGGTTGTTTACGGGCCCTGCGTCAAGCTGACGGTTGAGGGTCTGCGGGGCGGTCACTCCGGTGTAGAAATTCACAAGAACCTTGCCAATGCCAACAAGGTTATGGGCGAGTTTTTGGGTCGCATTCAAAAGTTAATGCCCCTTTGTATCACAAAATTGCAGGGCGGTGCGAAGGATAATGCCATTCCCCGAACCTGTGAGGCCACGCTCATTCCCTTGGGAATGAACATCGAGCGCATTAACGATATCGCCCAGCAGCTGCAAGAAGAAATACGCACCCAATTTGACGAGCCGGAAGCCATTGTCCGGGGTGATGATGTGGATGCCCTCGGCGGCAATGCGCTGACCACCGAATGCAGCGCAAAGGTGATCGCACTGCTTAATGCCGCACCCAACGGCGTGCAGTCCATGAGTCAGGATATCGATGGCTTGGTACAGACCAGTTTGAATCTGGGTGTTATGAAGCTGGAAGAGGAACTGACGATGACCTTCGCAGTGCGCAGCAGCGTCAACACAGAAAAGAAAGAATTGCTCCAAAAATTGCAGGAACTGGCGGCTTTCTATGAAGGCACAACCGCCGAGATGGGCCATTATCCCGCTTGGGAGTACAAAAAGGATTCCCATCTGCGGGAAACCATGGTAGCGACCTTCTCCCGGATGTTCGGAAAAGAGCCGGAAGTGGTTGCCATCCACGCAGGCTTGGAATGCGGCCTGCTCAGCGAGAAATTGCCGGGACTGGACTGCGTGTCCATCGGCCCGGATATGCAGGATATCCACACCAGCAGAGAGAAGCTCAATATTGCTTCCACCAAGCGCACATGGGAGTTCCTGCTGGAAGTTTTGAAGGCTCTATAATTTAGAAGACAGACCCACTAACTGGGTCTGTCTTTTCTTATTAGCCCGATGATCCATTGTGCGTCTGACTTCTTGATGACCCCAAAAAGAATCAGAAGACAGAAAAGCAGAATGATACCGGCACTTATTTGAAAAACTGGTGTCGTGGCGAATTCTGCAAGGAATATGGCCCCACCCAAGGCCAGAATACAGCGCACAGGTACGCTGATTTGAATGGTGATTTGCGTGATTTTCAGAAGCCTGCGCAGACTGAGGTAAAAGTTAATGATGTGTGTGACGGTGAAGCTGATAAAATAGCCAACAATTCCAAGCCGAGGAAGGAGCAGATATAATAGTGCAACATCCATGGAATTGGTGCAGATATTGTAGCGTACCGAAGCTCTTTGCTGTCCCAACCCTTTGATCATAGCATCTGTCACCGCATCGCAGTATAGCATAATAGCAAGGGGTGCGAACCATCGCAGGTATTGGCCGGCATCGGTACTGTTGTACAGTTTCATGCAAAGCGGTTCTGCGGCAAGGAACAGAATACAACTGCATAGAGTGCCGAACAGCAGCGCAATGCGCAGGCTCTGCTTGACCAAATAGGTGATCCGGGTTTGACTGCCGGCTGCATTGCACCGCGCCAACTCCGGAATCAGAAGCTCCGTTAAGCCAAATAAAATCGCCATGGGAAAAGTCAGGATGGGAAATACCATTCCGCACACGGTACCAAATGCCGCCAAGGGAGATGCCACGCCCCCGTATAACGCCAGACGCTTGGGTACCATCAGATTTTCCACCGTTGAGATTCCTGTCCGCAAATTGTCTGCCAGCGCCAACGGGATGGCAGTCTGTTGCAGCCGTTTGCCAACCTGTATTTTGCCGGATGGGCTTGTGCGGTCCAAAAGCCGAAGAATGATCAGACTGGTCAGCGTCAGTACGGAGCTGAGATTGCTTCCCAAAATGATTGCCTGACATGCTTTTGTGGTATCATGCCCGGCCCAAAGGGTTAAAAGGGCAACTGTGCAAAGTATGGTGCAAAACTGCTCGGCAACTTCCACAGCAGCCAGCGTGCCGATCCGGTTTGCGCCGGTAAAATACCCGACCATGACTCCGCATAGACAGTTAACCGGCAAAAAAGCGGCGAACAGACGCACAGAATCCACAACTTCCGGGTTACCAATCCAATATGTACAGATTTGGGGTGCGAATGTATAGACGAGCACAGCGACTGCGGTGCTTGCCACAAGACTGTATCGGGTACAGCCGGACAAAACCCAGATGATTC
>JAZORJ010000020.1:0-6724 GCA_045656525.1 Faecousia sp.
ACCCCATTATGGTTGACGGCACCGGTATGTGCGGCGGCTGCCGGGTTACCGTTGGCGGCGAAGTAAAATTTGCCTGCGTAGACGGTCCGGAATTTGACGGCCACAAGGTTGACTTCGCCGAGCTGATGAGCCGCAACAGTACATATCGCACCCGTGAAGCCGAGGTAAGCGAAACCCACACCTGCCGCATGGAAGCCATGGGCAAGGCGCTGATCAAGTAAGGAGGAAACTGCAATGGCAAACATGACTTTGACCAAGACCCCCATGCCCGAGCAGGATCCCAAGGTCCGCGCCCGGAATTTCAAGGAAGTTACCCTGGGTTACACCGCTGAAATGGCAATTGCCGAAGCCGGCCGCTGCCTGAAGTGCAAGAACCCCAAGTGTGTGGAAGGCTGCCCTGTGAATGTGCGCATTCCCGAGTTTATCGCGAAAGTGGAAGAAGGCGACTTCAAGACCGCTTACGAGATCATCACTTCCACCAACGCGCTGCCCGCCCTGTCCGGCCGTGTCTGCCCTC
The DNA here is from genome assembly GCA_045656525.1 of Faecousia sp. Taxonomy (GTDB): domain Bacteria; phylum Bacillota; class Clostridia; order Oscillospirales; family Oscillospiraceae; genus Faecousia. Next base: position 518 of record JAZORJ010000020.1, read on the forward strand.
AGGAGACCCAGTGCGAGGCCCGTTGTGTCCGTGGCATCAAGGGCGAACCCGTGGCCATCGGCCGCTTGGAGCGTTTTGTGGCGGACTGGTATCGTGAGAATGTGAACACCATGCCCGAAAAGGTGGCATCCAACGGCATTCAGGTTGCCGTGGTCGGCTCCGGCCCTGCCGGTATGACCGCCGCATCCGATTTGGCCAAGCTGGGTTACGAAGTGACCATGTTCGAGGCTCTGCACACCGCCGGCGGCGTGTTGGTGTACGGCATCCCCGAATTCCGTCTGCCCAAGGCCATCGTTGCCAATGAAATCACCAAGCTGGAAGCACAGGGTGTCAAGGTGATGACCAATATGGTCATTGGCCGGGTGCTGACCATTGACGAGCTGTTCGACATGGGCTTCAAGGCCGTGTTCGTAGGCTCCGGCGCAGGTCTGCCCATGTTCATGAACATCCCCGGTGAGAGCTTGAAGGGCGTTATGTCCGCCAACGAGTATCTGACCCGTACCAACCTGATGAAGGCTTACGACGAAAATTACGACACCCCCATCATCAAGTCCAAGAATGTTGCCGTCGTAGGCGGCGGTAATGTGGCAATGGTCGCCGCCCGGTGCGCTATGCGACTGGGTGCTGAGAATGTGTATGTGGTCTACCGCCGCGGCGAAGCGGAAATGCCCGCCCGTCTGGAAGAACAGCACCACGCCAAGGAAGAGGGCATCGAGTTCAAGACTCTGTGCAACCCCATCGAGATCATCGGCGATGCAGATGGCCGTGCCTGCGGCATGAAGTGCATCCGCATGGAGCTGGGTGAGCCGGACGCTTCCGGCCGCCGCCGTCCCATTGAGATCAAGGGCAGCGAGTTCATTCTGGATGTGGACACCGTCATCATGAGTCTGGGCACCAGCCCCAACCCCCTGATCCGCTCCACCACTCCCGGTCTGGACACCAACCGCAAGGGCTGCCTGATCGTGGACGAGAACGAGATGACCACCCGTGAGGGCGTGTTTGCCGGCGGCGATGCCGTCACCGGCGCAGCCACCGTCTTTCTGGCCATGGGCGCCGGCAAAAAGGGCGCAGCCGCCATTGACGCATTTTTGAAGAAATAAATTGTAGGGGCGACTAATAGTCGCCCGCGGGCGGCAGATTGCCGCCCCTACAATCGCAAAAAGAGCCTGTTGCTTTCGCAACAGGCTCCTTTATATTGCATTACCCCAATTCGTTTTCGCCGGGGATCAGGTCGCCCACGATCTCATCCTGGAAATAGGTATCCAGAAGCGCCTTGGCAATCTGGCCCATAGTCCGGCCATGGCCGGCCTTTTCACCGTAGACCACGATAGCGATCTCCGGATTATTGTAAGGCGCATAGCAAACAAACGCACCGTTGTCCGAGCCGCCGGAATCGGTTTCCGCTGTACCGGTCTTGGCCGCCACAGGGATGGGATAGTTTTTCAAAATGGATCTTGCCGTACCGGTGAGGGCCACATCCCGCATGCCCTTGGTGTAGGCGTAATACGCATCGTCGGAGATATCAAATCTGCTGACGACCACCGGTTCATTCACGAATTCCAGCTTGGTGTAATCCGCAGAAACCACCCGATTCAGGAAGGTGGCCTTATACCGGGTGCCCCGGTTGGCCAAGGTGGAAGTATAGACACACAGCTGCATGGGGGTAAATTTGTTGTCCGACTGACCGATGGAAGCGGTGATCTGGTCAGCAGGATACCAGCCGCTGGTGCCCTCGGCGGTGTGGAGCAGCTTCTTGGTCTCTGCATTGGCCCGGTAACCGGTGTACTCAAACAGCTCCACGCCGGTGCGCTCGCCCAAGCCCAGTGCCTGCGCGGTCTTGTCCACCACATTCCAGTCAAAATTCTCCTTATCTGCCAGCGCATAGAAGAAATAGTTGCAGGATACGCACAGAGCATGGGAAGCGTCAATGGTACCGTGGGTCTTGCCGGAGGTGGTCCATGTCAGACACTTGGGGTTAAATCCGGCATATTTTGTATAGACACCTTGGTCTGTGATCTTGGTTCCGGAACTGATCACGCCGGAATTGATACCTGCGATGACCATGTTCATTTTATAGGTGGAGCCGGGGGCATAGGTCGCCTGCAACGCCCGGTTGAACAGAGGCGCATAGGGATCCTGCGCCAATTGGGCGTAGTCGTCCCGGAAGGTGGACAGGTTGTAGGTGGGATAGCTGGCGCAGGCCAAAATCTGACCGGTTCTGACATCCATCACTACCACGCTGCCGCCCTCGGCATCCGCGCCGTCGGGGATCTCATCGTCATCGGGATTCTCGTCGATCTGCTGCCGCAGCTCGGTAATCAGCGCATCCAGCTGCTCCTCGGCCGTGGTCTGCATATCCAGATCAATGGTCAGCTCCACATTTTTGCCGGCGATGGGACGCTGCTCCTTACCGGAGGAATCCCGTTGGTAGTACTGATCAATCAGCGTACCGTCGGAAGTAACCACGTCCACCCGGTAGCCGTCCACGCCGTGAAGGAACTCCTCAAAGGCCTCTTCAAAGCCGCTTTGGCCCACCAAGGCATCCATGGCGTAATTTTCTTTTTCTTTATAGGTTTCTTCCCATTGCTTGGCGGTAATGGCACCAATATAGCCCAAAATGTGGGCACCGTACACGGTATTGTACACCCGCACCATGGATTCTTCCGTATTCAGACCCGGTGTGCCCAATTCCAAGATAGCCGCCAAGGTCTCGTTGTCCACATCTTCCATGAAAACATAGTTAGGAAGATTGGTAATATCCTGCCGCAGACGCAGCTCGTAGCGCAGGCCAATCACCGCTCGGGCATCCGCATCCGTCCAACTGTCAGGAATTTTATAAAACTCCCGCAGAGTGCGCATCAGCACCGGTGCGGTAATATCTGAGTCTAAGCCGCCACCCACTACCGGCAGATAGGCCTGAAAATGGTTCTGGGCGCTGGCGCTCATTTCATCCAGCGTGTACTGGAAGGGTGCATCCTTAGTAATGGGGAAATGCTCATTGTAGGTCACGCCCAGCTCCCGGCACAAATGCACCAGTTCCAGCAGCTGGTCGTTGGGATTTGCATTACTGAGCAGGACATAGTGGTTGAAAACCAAGTCATAGGTGGCCCGGTTGGTTACCAAAACATTGCCATTCCGGTCCAGAATGTCGCCCCGGGCAGCTTTGACCCGGGTGACGGTATAGAATTTTTTTACGTTGTCCGTATCGCCGCCGGTCTGCACCATTTGCAGATCATACAATTTTAGGGCAAAAAAACCGATCAGCAGGCCGAACAGCGTCAGTAAAGCGGTTACGCGTAACCGGGTTATTCTTTCCATGTTTCTCCTCCGATGTTGCTAATGGACAAAAAGATGGGGTAAAGCAGAGGCATCACCGTCACGGACAGGCCGCCGCAGAGCATAAAAATGCCAAATCGAGCAGGAAGCGCCGTTCCCAAAAAACAGCCGATGGCATAGACAAGCAGCTGATAAACCATCATGCCCGCCCCGGCGCACAGAAAAAACGCACTGAAACACCATTGCAGATATCCCTTGCGGAAAATGCACAGCAAGGTGCTCAAAACTGTGAGCAGGACGATGGTATAGGTTCCCGGTGCAGAGCCGGAAAAAAAGTACAATGTGGACGCCGTCAGGGAAAACACCGCTGCCGTTTCCGGGTCGAAGAACATGGCGCAGATCAAAATACCGCAGGGCACAAGACAGAAAGTCGCACCGCCGATGCTGATTTGCGCCAGCACCACATCCTGCAACAGGGACAGCACCACCAAAACTGCGCTGATCAGCGCCCACTTCAACAATTTTTTCCGTTGAAGCGGTGTCAGATACAGTTTTTTCAGGATGCCGCCGTCGGTGCGGTCCGGCTTAAAGTCATGCTTGCGTTTAAATAGCTTCATATTTACTCCGTGTCGAAGTTGGTGATAATGAATACCTGTTCCAGAGAATCAAAATCTGCGGCAGGCTTCAAAATTGCGTATTTTGCCATGCCGTTATCCGTCATGGCCCAGTCCACGATGTTGCCCAAAATCAAATTCCGGGGGTAGACCGTAGAGCCGGCGGTAACCACCTGATCGTTATTACGCACCACGGCGGCAGAGGGCAGGTAGTCCATACGGAGCATACCGGGATTGCCGGTGGCATAGGCACCCCGGACGATACCGGAATAACCGGAGGATGCGATGGTTGCGCTAACCTTTAAGGAAGAATCCAGCACCGATTTTACAACCGCGTAGTTGCTGCCCACCTGGGTCACCACGCCCACCACAGCGCCGCTTTCGGTAATGGCGCACATTCCTTCTTTAATACCCGCGCCGGAGCCCCGGTTGATGGTAAAGGAGTAAGACCAGTCGTTGGAATCCCAAGAAATAATGTAGCTGTCCACCAGCTCATAATCCGGATGCTCTGCTTTCAGGTTCAGCAACTCCCGCAGGCGGTCATTTTCCCGCTTGATGGAGGCGGCGTCCCGGTTGTCCTCCTGAATTTGGGACAATTCTTCCCGCAAGGTGGCATTTTCCGCCACTAACTGCTCATATTTGAAGATATAGTCGTAGATCCGCTCCGCCTGCTGGGTCAACGCGCTGGCACCGGTGCGCAGAGGGGTCAGTACGGACTGCACCACCACATCACCGATGGTGGTGCCCAGCAGATTCGCCGCCACCGCCAGTCCGGCGGTGAGCAGTACGGCTATAATCAGCACGATCTTCACTTTTTTTGTGAATAAATATCTCATAAGAACTCCTTAAATCTGCCGCATTGTGCTTTTCGGCACACGCGGACGTGCAATGCACGCCCCTACGGTTTTGCTTTTCTTGTAGGGGCGACCATTGGTCGTCCGTTACACATCCTTAAAACAGCTCCGGGGCAAGTTCGGTCAACATCCGGTGCAACTTGCACACCGGCAGACCCATTACATTGTAATAATCCCCCACCATTTTTTCCGCAAACAGGGCCGCACCGCCTTGGATGCCGTACGCGCCTGCTTTGTCCATGGGTTCGCCTGTGGCAACGTAGGCGCGGATTTCTTTTTCGGACAGCTCCCGGAAATGGATATCCGTCACTTCCGTGCAGGAAATCACCTTTTCGCCCCGCAGTACCGTCATACCGGTCATGACCTGATGGTCACGGCCGGAAAGCAGGCTCAGCATTTGCACCGCTTCGTCCGTGGAACGGGGCTTTCCCAGCACCTTGCCCTCGCATACCACAATGGTATCCGCGGCAATGACCACATCGTCTTTTTCCCGGCTGACCGCCAGAGCCTTTTCCCGGCTGACCCGGGCCACTTCCTCATAGGCGGAAGCCGTCTTGTCCATGGTTTCGTCAATATCCGCCACCCGAATCACAAAGGGCAGTCGGAACAGTCCCAAAAGCTCCCGTCGACGGGGAGACTGGGACGCAAGTATCAGTTCCATTATTCCAGTCCTCTTAAATACAGTCCTCTTGTGCAGGCACCGGGGTCAAAGGGAACGGGATCCAAGTAATTGCCCAGCACATGATCCACTTCCCGGGGGCTTTCCGTGGTGAAATACATCCGGATGCCCCACAGACCCAGCCGGTTCAGATCTTTTTGCCGATCCAGCCAGTTCAGCTTTTTGCCGTTGAGCAGAATGCTCCGACAGCGATCCCCGTCTTTGATGATGGGAAATTCCGCCCCGGTCTTGTCCACCAGCTTGCCCATGGACAAATTGCAGGTGCAGTTACCGTTGCGACCCTTGGTCAGACAGTTTTCCGTCACCATCAGAGGCAGACGGCCGTAGACCAAAATCTCACAGGGTACAGCCTTGGATACGTCCCGGATCTGGGGCATGGTCATTTCAAAGCTGAGGGTCACACTTTGCAGTTCCAGCTCACGCATGAGGTTGACCGCCTGAGAATTGTAGATATTCAGGCCGTAATCACCCCGGATACGCATGCCGATTTCCCGTACCGGCATTAATAGGCCCAGATTGCCCACCAGCGCATCCCGAACGCCCATATCCTTGACGGTGCGCAATGCACCCTTAATTCTTTCCAACTCATGATCCTGCACGATTCGGGGCAGAACCGCCGCTACATGCACCCGTCGGGCCAATTCGTGGCAGTAGATGGGGTCCTCCGCTAAAATGTGCAGAGGCACATACAGCGCCGCAGGCTTCATTTTTAACAGCTTTTCCGTGATCTGCTCCTTGGTGGTCACCTGCACCACCGGCGCAGGGATTTCCTTTACGCCGGGAT
>JAZORJ010000021.1:0-4070 GCA_045656525.1 Faecousia sp.
CTGAAAGCAACGGTTGTGGCGGTACGGATACCAAGAACGGCTTTACCAACTATACCATTACGGCGAGCGTGACGGAATCCAGCAGTAGCACGGAGTTCTGGGATAGAACCTACACCATTTCCAAGTGGATCGTAAATGGGCAGGAGTATAACCCGGGCGATGTCGTGGTGCTGACCGCCAATACGACCATTACTGCAAAGTTGACCTATACCGATGGTGAGGTGACCAACAGCAGTACCACTACAAAGACCTACACGATTACAAATGTGGCTACTGCGACCAAGCAGTCCAGCAACAATGGCGGCACCAAGGTTGAGGAAGCGCCGACGGTTGGAAAGACCTGGGAAGTGAATATAAAGAACTAATCCAATATATCTGGGGGGCTATCCCCCCAGATACCCACAAGAAAGGGTGATATCTTTGCCAAATCTCAAATTTTATATTTTCATTTTAATAGGAACATTGGCAATGCTGTTGCCTATGCTTCTAATGGGCAAATGGTATGCCATTGGAAAATTGGAAACCATTCTCGCAGCGGTCTGCCTGGCAATTTGCGGCGTACTGGGCACATATCTTTGGTTTTGGTTGGAAACAGGTGGCAGATGGAGTGGCCGCTCCTTTTACGGCGCAGTATTCCTTGTGCCGGTGATGTTTTTGGCGGTTGCACCTATGTTGCGCATCAAATATGCCCGGCTGATGGATCTGTGCGCACCGGCAGAATGTATTATGCTGGTACTCATGAAGATTTTGTGCCTTTTGGAAGGTTGCTGTGGCGGCATGGTGCTCTATACCGCAGAAAACGGAACTGAGGTGCATTTCCCCAGCCAGATGGTGGAATTGGCAAATGCGGCCGTTTTGTGCGGTGTGCTGCTTTGGCTTTCCCGTAAGGAAAAACAACAGGGATTGATCTATCCGTGGTATCTGTTTTTGTACGGAGCGACGCGGTTTGTCCTGAATTTCTTCCGGGCGGAGAGCAGCCTGAAATTAACAAGCGGCGGTATTTGGTCATTGCTTGCCATTGCTATTGGCGGATGCATTCTGCTGGCTTCCAACAAGAAAAAGGAGCAGAGAGAAATTGTTTGATACATTGCAGGCTCTGCTGTGGGGCGTAACCTATGTGTTGATTCTGCTGGCTTCCGTCAAGGGGAGAACACAGGGAAAGCCCAGCATTCCGTATATAGCACTTGTTCTGAATTTCGCATGGGAAGTGTGCGCGCTTATCCATTCAAGGGGAATGTGGATCCATGTTCTCTGGCTTTCACTGGATATCGGAATTCTGGTGTTCGGAGTCCTTTATCTAAGGGATGTTAAAAAGAGAGCAATTATGCTTATCAAAACGGTATGCACGCTTATCCTTTTTAGTTTTATTTTCAGCAAAGAGAGCGGCATGCTCCTATCCTCTTTTGTCATTGATTTCACTATGGCGATGGTGTTTGTTGACCAAACGATGAAGTTGTCTCCTGTTTTGCAGTTGCCCATCGCTTCAACAAAATTATTGGGAGATGTTTTTGCAGGGCTTCATTATTATGCCTATTCTCCGGTTATTCTGGCTCTGACTATGGCCGCGCAGGTTCTGGGTTTTATTTATTTCGTCCGGTGTTTGCGCAGATATTTAGAGATTAGAACGCTGAGGGTATGACTGCTTACTGCATGAAGAAAGGAATGTCCATGAAAAAACACAATATCAATCGAATACTTTTTATCCTGCTGGCGCTTGTGCTGTGTTTGGACATTTTGAGCTTGGGCATTTGCCCGGCCCTCGCTGCGGAAACAGAGGGCAAGTGTGGCGACAATGTACAATGGATCTTGGAACGGGGCAAGCTCACCGTCTCCGGCACCGGACCCATGGATAATTTCAGCAAAACGAATCCTGCCCCGTGGTATGCGCTGCGGCAGGAGATCCGCACCGTGGAGATTACCTCCGGCGTGACCGTCGTGGGCAGTCAGGCTTTCTACGACTGCCGGAATCTGACCGCGGTATCCATGGCCGACTCCGTGGCAAAAATCAACCGCTTTGCGTTTCTGGACTGCGTCAAGCTGACGCAGGTAAGTCTAAGCGGCGGACTGACCGCCATCGGCGTCAGCGCCTTTGAAGGCTGCACGGCCATTTCCGCCATTCGCTTACCCCAATATCTGACGAAAATCGGGGAGCGGGCATTCTACCGCTGCGAAGCGCTGGGTGGCATCACCATCCCTGCCTCTGTTACAGAGCTGGGAGCCATGGTCTTCGGCTACTGCTACCGCCTGAGTGTGGCGGTCATTGAAGCGCCGCTGAAAAGCCTGCCCTACTGGCTGTTCTACGGCTGTATCAACTTGCAGACCGTTACGCTGCCCGGCACAGTGGAGAACATCGAGGAAAATGCCCTCGCCGAATGTCCTAAGCTGACTGATGTACAGGGCGATGTCAGCCCCAAGGTACAGCAGCAGATCACCGATGCCCTGAAAGCACCGACCGCGTTGGGCGAGCCCGGTGAGCGGTATGTGGATTTTGTGGAAACCGAGAATTCTACCATAACCTCCGATACCTATTTCCCGGAGGTGGGTGCTGATGAAGAACCCCAAAAGGTCATCGATGCCGTGGTGGAAAATTCCACAGGCTGGCAGGAAGTCGTAGATTTTGTGGAGAACAATTTGAGTGCCGGTGACACCGTCGTCAATGTGGAGATCAAAACCGAAGACAAGCTGGATACCAGCGACTTGGAGGATTTGGCCGGCAAGAATGTGACCGACAATATCCACACCGGCGAGGATGAAAATTGGCAAATAAAGATGGAGGATCAGACCTCCGATACGCTCCGTGGCGAGCAGCAGATCTCTGTGCAGGTCAAGCCCCACACGCCCACGGATTCCCAAAAGCAGACAGTGGGCGATGCGCCCTGTACCACCATTACTGTGGGACAGACCAACTGGAATACCACCGTCAAGATCCCCATGGGACAGGATTCCGTGCGGGGCGTGGCGTCCCTCTACCGGGTAGAGGAGGACAATTCCTTGACCTTGCTGCACAGTGTCATTGTGGACGATGAGGGCAATGCGGCCTTCTCCTTGGCGGGTACGCTCCCAGGAGAGTATCTGGTGGCGCTGAATGTGCAGGGCATTCCTGAGGAAAATGTACGCGTTCCTGAGTCGCTGTACGAGGAATACGGCATTGATCCGGAATCCACACTGAGAGGTATGGATGGCAAATATTATGTCATTACAGGGCAGAAAAACGCCTTGGGCATAAGCGCGGGACAGCTGGCGCTGATCATTGCGGGCGTTTTGATCGCCGCGCTGGTTGCCGTGGGTTGCGTCATGTTCTTCCTGAACAAGCGCAAGCTCCAGAAGGGCTATGTGCCGGAGTTGGATGACGAGGATTGATACAAAAAAGGAGTCGGATATCCGACTCCTTTTTATAATGGGATTTTATACTTTTTCCTCCGGAATACGGGCGAGGGTATAGCCTTTGCCGTTCACATTTTTCACTTCCGAAGTGATGATGAATGCGTGGGGGTCAATTTTCAAAACCGCATCCCGGGTGGCGGGATACCGCTTGGCGTACAAAATGCAAAGTACCGCCTTTTGGTCGCTGGCTGCATAGCCGGTTTCGATATCCAGCATGGTCACGCCGCCATCCTGACTGTCGATAATCTCACGACGGATCTGCTCATAATGGGGAGAAATGATGATCATCTGCACCTTATTCACGCCGGTGACCACCGTTTGGTTGACGGTGGCAGTCATCACAAAAATAATGATCAGGCTGTAAAGGATCCCGTCCAGACCGTTCAGGAAAACCTGCACCAAAACAATGGCGGTGTCGAATACCAGCATGGAAGAACCCACGCTGATGCCCTTGAACTTGTGCAAAATGCAGGGCGGAATATCCATGCCGCCGGTGGCACCGCCGGACCGGATCACAATGCCGATGCCAAAGCCTGCCAGCGCCGCGCAGAAAAGCGCACAGGTGAGCTTGTCCTCCGTAAACAGGGTATCCACAGGAAGATGCTCGAAAATTGCCATAAAAATGGGATAAACGATGGTGGAAAGCAGAGTGCCGGCGGCAAATTGCTTGCCGAGGAAGCCAAGTC
>JAZORJ010000022.1:0-8101 GCA_045656525.1 Faecousia sp.
AGAGCGGAAATACAGCACACGGGAGGATGATTGCGAAATTGCGCTGTGGTCCAGCCGCATTGCGTTTACCCATCCCGTGACGGGAGAATTTAAGGAATTTCAGCTGAATCCGCCGGATGTGTTCCCGTGGAATTGCTTTGAATGAGCCGCTCCATAGCCTGCTTGAAGGCCGCATCTTGCTTGGGCGTGCGCTTTTTCGGCCCTTTTGTGCGGCCACCGGCAGCACGGTAGACCCTCGATTCATGGCGTTGCAGTAAAAGCGCGTCGATATTGTCGGTGGTGTACGCCCAGCCGTCCTGATGCAGGACAAAAGCTTTTTTGGCAAGACACATGGATGCAACACCATAGTCCTGCGTGATGACCAAATCACCGGCTTGCACGCGGTTTGCCAAGGCAAAGTCCACACTGTCTGCGCCCTTGTCAAAGGTCAGGGTGACTGCACCGGGGCGCTCCATGCGGTGTGCGGTATCGCACAGCAGATAGCAGGGAATATGATAGGTTTGGCAAAGGGAAACCGCAATATTCACCACGGGGCAGGCATCTGCGTCAATCAATACGTTCAAAATATCACCTCGTTATGTCCATTATAGCATAGCTATGAGTTCTTGGAAAGGAGAAAAATATGGCCTCTTATCGCTTTTTTCAAAATAAAGATTGTGAATATTTTCCCTGTCACAAGTGTACAGATACAGAAAAATTCAACTGTCTGTTTTGTTATTGCCCGCTGTATGCGCTGGGCGACAAGTGTGGCGGCGCATTTACATACACGGAGCAGGGAATTAAGGATTGTTCCAATTGCCTGAAACCCCACCGCCCGGAAAGCTACGATGCCATTATGGAGAAGATGGAACTTTTGCTGGACATGGGAAAACTGGAGAAATAGAAACAACACCCATCCTCGGATGGGTGTTGTTTTTCGAAGACTAACCCTAATTTTGATACAAATGCACCCCCTTTTGAGGTAAGGGGATGCAAAGTCGTTTCAGGGGGTGCAAAAAGCAAATAAATGTATTAATCTTGTTTGGGACGGTTGATATTCCAAGTCGTCAAATAGTCAGGATCTACAACGACCTCTCCGGTAGAACGCAAACGGTACTCGCCGGGAGGGGCAATTTTTGTTGAAGATAAATCCGGGGGAAGTCCCAAAATCTTACCATCATTCAATTTAACCAAGATCCGGTTTTTGTTTGATTCAATCACCGTACCGCAGTATTGTTTCTGTTCGATAAACTCGTTGTCCGCAGTATAATAGGTAAGGCCGATTAGTATGGTTTTTTCAACAAGATCAGAAAAAGTAATTTCGCTCAATGGAATCTCCTCCTTTCTTTCACCATTTATATTATATCATAAAAAAGAATAACCGCAACCTTGTATCAAAGTTACGGCTATTCTTTGGCGGAGATGGAGGGATTTGATTCAATCAATGTTTCGCTCCGTCAAGCCGTCGCGAGCAACTGTCCACCGGACTGTTGCATTTAAATTGGTTCAAATCCCACGCACTACCACACGAATAATAAAACCCAACCAAAAGGTTGGGTTTTATTATTGGCGGAGATGGAGGGATTTGAACCCCCGCACGCCTTGCGGCGCCTAGCGGATTTCGAATCCGCACCCTTCAGCCACTTGGGTACATCTCCATAATGCAGCACCGCTATTATAGCACATCTGCAATAAAAATCAAGGATGGAATAGGTTGATCCGGCACTATATTTCCGTATGAAGTCGGTGCATGCGGTATGCCCGGGGGGTCATGCCGGTGCTGCGGCGGAAGATCTTAATAAAATAGGCAGCCGTGCAAAAACCGGAGCGCCATGCAATCTCGGAAATATCGTATTGTGTGGTTAGCAGATAGTTTTTCGCAACCTGTATGCGGTAGAAAATCAGATATTGATGAAGACTGCGGCCGGTTTCCTGCCGGATCAGATTGCTCAGATGGTCCGGGTGATAGTTGAAAAGGGCGGCGATGCTTTGGTTGGTTAGGGTCGGATCGGAGAAATGGTTGTGAATGTAGGAAAGAACATCCTCACAGATTTTGGCATGTCCCGTTGTGACATTTTGGTGGATCAATTCCAAAAGACAGAGTTTCAGCACAGCCGAGGAGCTTTCCCGGAAAAAGGGATTGCGCAGCAGAAAATGATCGGTACATTGCAGCAGCATCCGGGATAATTGGGGCAGAACCAGAATGATCGGTTTGGAGAGCTCTTTGGGGAGCGTATAGGCGGGGACAAGAGAGGGATTGAAGGATTCCGGAGTGGCCGTGCCGATGGAGCCGGCTAGGTGGGCATGCTCATTGGTCAAGTCGAAGTCCAAGATAATGGCACTGGAATTTTCGGAAAACAGAACATGAAATTGATAATGGCTTTCCGGAGGAAGGAAGACAACGGTATTATTGACAATATTGTGGGTTTCCTCGTTGATAACGATACTGCCGGTTATGTTTTGAAAGAAAAAAAGCCGGCAATCGTAGCATATGCTGGTCACACCCTTGATACCCAATGCGTTTTTGTGTATTCTGGCGTATCGGATATGGGGATTCAAATCGGATAGCTCCATAGTAAACTCCTGCAAAAACTCGGAAATGTTATATTTTTGCTTGCTTATGTTATACATTATATTCTGTCGATTTGGTATAGTCAATAGGAATAGGCGGTGAATTTTACATGAAATTTGCAGTGGGCTATCAGATGTTCCCGGATGGCTATTTTATCGAGAATATCATACGGCGCAAAGATAGTATTTCCGAGGTGTATTTTTCTTGGGGCGATTTTCCCAACGGTCGGAACAGTCAGCACCTGCAAGGTGGCATGACGGCATGGGAAGCGATGCAAAAGCAGATCGAGGATTTGAAAAAACTGTCCGAGGAAGGCATTGCGCTGGATCTGCTGTTTAATGCGACCTGCTACGGTAAGGATAGCTTGTCCAAGGCCTTTTTCCAAAAGATCGGGGACACTGTTGACTACCTTCTGGAAAATACGCGGTTAAAGACGGTTACCACCACTTCGCCTGTGATCGCAACCTTTATCAAGAACAATTTCCCGGAGATTGATGTGAGAGCCTCTGTGAATATGGGCGTGGGAACCATCGAGGGTATGGAATATATCGGCGATAGTTTTGACAGCTTCTATTTGAAGCGGGAGGACAACCGGAATTTTGCCAAAATCCGTCACCTGAAAGCATGGTGCGATGAACACGGAAAGAAATTGTATGCGCTGGCTAACAGCGGCTGTTTGAATTACTGCTCCGCCCATGTGTTCCACGACAATCTTGTATCCCACGAAAGTGAAATTGCCAAAATGGACAACGGTTTCGCTTTCGAAGGCGTGTGCCGCAAGTATCTGAGTGATCGGCGCAATATGTACAATTTGCTGGACCGCACCGGTTTTATCCGTCCCGAAGATATTTCCCTGTACGAGGGTCTGTTCCCGGCCATGAAGCTGGCTACCCGGGTCAATGCAGATCCGGTGAAGATCCTGCGAGCGTATATTGACGAAGGCAAACATATCGGAAGCGTTCTGGATCTTTTAGAGCCCAACCACAGCCCTTTGATCTACCCCTACATCTTGGAAAACAGCCGGATCGAGGCGCAGATCACAAATGACGAAATCAAATACATCAACATCGAAAAGGCGTTGATTCAATTGGAGGATACATATGCTGACAAGTGAAATGATCAAAAGAGCAGCGCTGGAAGCCGGTGCGGATAAGTGCGGTATCGCACCTATGTCTCGCTGGGACGGCGCGCCCAAGGAAATGGACCCCAGATATCTGTTTCCCAATGCCAAAAGCTGTATCGGCTTTGTGTTCCGGATTCCCCGGGGCGTCCAAAGAGGCATTGAGGAGGGCACACAGTTCTATCAGTACCCGTCCATGGCTTACGGCGGCATCAATGAGATCTATGCCCCCGCAGTATTGCACCATGTAGGCCGTGTCATTGAGGACGAGGGCTATGAAGCTGTGGTGTACCGTAATACCGGCGCCCGTGGCGTGGTATCCGACATGGACGGCAGCCCCGGAAACTCTCTGTCTCCTGAGGAACAGATCGAGGTCAGCAAGCACGCCAAGGGCAAGACTGCCCACCACCGCAGCGTGCAGTTTACCAGAGAAGTGACCGACGACAAGGTGCCCCCGGATCTGCAATTCCAGTTCCGTATTGCCGCTGTGGCCTGCGGTCTGGGTGAGATCGGTTGGAGCAAAATGCTGCTGACCCCTGAATTTGGTCCCTTGCAGCGCGTTGCCTTTATCTTCACCGATGCCGAGCTGGAATACGATGAAATGTACTCCGGTGAACCTCTCTGCCGTCGCTGTGGCGCATGTGTAAGAGAGTGTCCCGGTGGTTGTATCCCGGATTTGAAGTCCGACAAGAAGGTGTCCATCAATCTGGCAGGAAAGCAGATTGAGTGGGCTGACATCGACATGTGGCGCTGCTACGCCTTCTACACCCACGGCGGCAGATACTACAATCCCTTTGTGCCCAAGGAAGTTTTCGATGAAAACGAAAATGGCGCACTGAACCTGTTGGAGGGCATCACCAAGGAAGCCAACGAAAAGGAAATCATGAAGGTTTACGGCGCTTTGGAAAAGTATTTCCCCAGCTGGGTTGGCTATAACATGGCCAAGTGCGGCGGCTGCATCCGCGGCTGTGTCAGCGTTCTGGAAAAGAAGGGCGGATGCATGGAAGGCAGATTCCATGAGCCGCTGCGTACGAAAAAAGCTTGGAAAATGGATAGATAAGGAGGGGTAAAGCATGAACGCAGAATTTATCAAACAGAAAGCAAAAGAATACGGTGCTACCATCTGCGGCATCGGCGATCCTGCCCATTTCAAGGGCGATGACCCCCAGCACAACCCCTATTCCATCCTGCCCAATGCTAAGAGCATTATCGGTTTTGGTATCAAAGTGCCCCGTGGACTGTATCATGCCATGGAGGAGCAGAGACAGTACTATAACTATGTGAATCTGGGCGTGAAGTATATCGACGAATCCTTTGCGGAGATCTTCCTGCTCAAAATGGGCCGCCTTATCGAGAATGAGGGCTACGATGCCTGTCTGCAAAGAAGTGTTCCCGGTTTCAAGGCCAAGGGCGACAAGACCACCAATCCTGAGGTAAACCGGACCTACGAGCTGCAATTTGCCAGCCCTGTGGCGGAGGGTAAGCCCGCTCCCGATGTCATCATCGACTATAATAAGGCCGCTGTGGTTTGTGGTCTGGGCAGCATCGGCCTGCACAATAAGGTGATCGTGCCGAAGTACGGTACCTATATGCGCTTTGTCTATATCATCACCGATATGGAATTGGAGTTTGACGAGCCCTTTACACAGCAGCTTTGCGACAACTGCGGCAAGTGTATGGAGGCCTGCCCTGGTAAGGCAATCTCTGCCGACGGCGTGGACAGCTGGCAGTGCAGTGTTTATTACCGCGGCGCACACAAGTCTAATCCCTTTGCCGGCGAGAATTTCCTGAAAGATCATCCCCAGCGGGAGCAGATCCTGAACGGCGAAGCAAAATTTGTCAAGGACAGTGCCCCGGAAGTGTATGACAGCTTGAAGACACTGCCCAATACCCATTTTGGCTATGTGCCTTGCATTTGCGGAAAATCCTGTGAAACTGTGTGCTATAAGCACTTGAAGGAGGTTGGCAGAATATGAGAAACAAAATCATAGAACTGGCGAAAAAATATGATGCCGACTTAGTGGGCTTTGCGCCCGCCAGCCGTTTCGCGGCAGATGATCCGATTTTCCGTATCTTCCCGGAGACCAAAACTGTGATCGGCATGGGCTTCCGTGTGCTCCGTGGCATTTACAGAACGCTGGAAGAGGGAACGACCTACTATCAGTACACCACCATGGGTGTTGAGAATCTGGAAGAGACCGTTATGCCCTTGGCGCTGATCAATGTGAGCAATCTCATTGAAGAAGAGGGCTTCGAAGCCATTCCTCAGCGAAAGAATCAGCTGATCATGAACGAAGAAAACAGCACCAACCCGGAAGTGGACTACACCGACATCGTGCGGGGTGTGAAGGCAGAAAATCAGATCGATTTCCTCAACTGCGCTGTCCAATGTGGTTTGGGCGAAAAGAGCATGATCGGTTCTCTGTTGACTCCGGAATACGGCCCGTTCATCCGCTACTGCTTCATCCTGACAGACGCAGAGCTGGAACCCAGCGAGCTGTGCGCAGCAAGTCTCTGCGACCAATGCGGCGAATGCATAAAGGCTTGCCACGGTAAGGCTATCAGCGCAGAGGGCAAAGTGGATCCCTGGCGCTGCGGCGTGTACTACAACGGCGCCAACGGCAGTAAGAACCCCTTCATGCCGCCGGATGCTTATATGGATTTCGAGGAGCGTTTGCAGATCATTGCCGGTGAAGCGGATATCGACATGGAGCTGGCAAAGAAGATCATGAGCGCCACCTATTTCTATCCCCCGGCAAAGCATTTCTACCGGACCTCTATCTGCGGCCGTGCCTGCGACAGAGCCTGCTACATCCATCTGGAAGAAAAGGGTGTGCTGACTAAGACCTTCCACCGGAAATTCCGTGAGGGTGAGGACTGGAAACTGAGCACCAAGCAGTTTGAAACCGGCAAGCGGGAAAAAGAGTGGGAGTTTTCCAAGTAAGGGGAGATAGCCTATGCTGATTACATCCCAACCCAGCCGCCCGGGCTTTGAAGCAATCGTAAAAAACGAAGGATTCAAATGTGCCTTTATCACCCATGACCCCATGTATGCCTACGGCGCAGTCACGGAAATGAAACGGCATAATTTGACTGATGAGCTGTTTGTGCTTATGGCGGGCAAGGCGACCCTGCTGATCCGGGAAGGGGAGACGATGTCAGAGCATCCTCTGGAACCGGGAAAGTCCTACAATGTCACTGCCGGCACATGGCACTATCTGGGTGTGTCCGAGGATGCGATGCTGTTTGTGACCGAGGCCGGTAATACGGACAAGACCAATACAGATGTCCTGACCCTGACACAAGAATACAGATTGCAAGAGAAATAAAAAGCTTGGAAGCCTATCAGGCTTCCAAGCTTTTCGTTTATCAGTCAATGAAGTAAGAAATATGAGTTCGTGTGCCTATAATGCTTATGTTGGGTGCACAAAACTGAAAATGCAAAAAAAAATAGCGGTATCTGCAAAAAAGTAGGTGACAAAAGCAAGAAGTTGTGGTATGATAAAGCAAAATAAGGAAATATATAGTGCACTTACGTATTATAAGGCCCAGAGCCTCGTAATAAAACAACTAAAATCTTGAAAGGAGACCAAACAATGAAAAGAAATTGCAAACGCGGCATCAGCTTACTGCTGTCAGTATGTATGGTGCTGAGTATTCTTGTTCTGCCCCCCGTGGCAAGTGCAGAGAATACAGAAACCACAGGCAATGTTGTGGTTAAAGAACCCAGCTACCCCAATTTGATTACCAATGGCGCATTTGACAAGGTGAAAGAGGACGGTACACCGGATACTACCGGTTGGACTCTTGACAACAATACCAACGGCGTTGCTTCGTTTACTACCGATCCTGCAAATGCTGACAACGGCGTCCTGGTGCTTACGGACAACGTCGATAGCGGCTACTGCGCAGCACGCTATGGCGGATTCAAGGTGGAAGTTGGCGCCCGCTATATCTTTAAGGTTGATTATAAGGCGATTGGTGCAACCAGCCCCACTGTCTCCATTTACCTTAGAGGTAATAGATCCGACTCAAATGGTGTGCAACTTACCGAGAAGTCTAGTTATTGGATCGGCAGCTTTACTGAGGGATGGCAGACTCTTACGGTAGAGATTCCGGAGATTCCAACGGGCGTTAACACCTTCTGGATTAATCTGAATACCGGTAAGCCTACAGTGGGCAATGTTTACCTCGATAACTTCACCCTGACCAAGGTCTGTGAGCATGACTTCAGCGGTGAGGCTGTTGTGACTGCGCCTACCTGTGAAACTGAGGGTACAAGTGTAGTTACTTGCCCCAAGTGTTCCGCTACCCAAACCACCACCACTCCTTCTCTGGGCGGCAAGCATAACTTCGAAAATGGTGTCTGCACTGTCTGTGGCTCTGTTTGCAGCCATGTAGCGCCTGAAGGTTTCTGCATCGCCTGTGGC
>JAZORJ010000023.1:0-7213 GCA_045656525.1 Faecousia sp.
GATGCCACTGTCGCGGTGGTGCGTCTGCACGGGTCCTCTGCATAATACTACAAAAAATGTGCAGAATTTGTCGAAACACAAGATATGGGAGTAAAATTTCTCGAAATACCACAAGATTTTGCGTTAAGACGTCGAAAAAACATCCCTTTCGTGCGGGTTTTTTATGCCGCATTGTCCAGCGGCACAAATTCTTTGTAAGCTGTTTCCGGATAGGGCGTGGGATTGTAGTTTGTTTTGCTGCTGTACACGCCACCGCCGGTGACATTGCCGAACATTTCTCCCCAGCCGCCGTAATAGTTCAGATACTCCCGGAAATCGTTGTAGTGATTGTGGGTGTAGAACACATAGACCTCGTCGGACTCAAAAATGCCGTTGCGGTTTTTGTCCTGACGGGCATAGACCAGCCGACCTGCGCCCCGGGTGATGACCGTACCGTCATTATAGATTTTCACGGCATAGCCGCCGGGGGTTTCCGTTCCGGTGGTGCCGATATCCATTTCGTAGTACTGCAAATCACCGCCGCAGCCGGAAATATCCGGCAATTTCGGCTCGTAGGGGTATTTTCTCGTATTTCCGGAGAATTTGGAATGGTTCAGCCGCAGATACTCTCCCCAAATGCTTTCCGAGGGACGGGCCTTTTTGTTGTAGGTGTAGTTGGCAGGATAGCTGTCCTTTGTGCCGCCAAAGGCGTACATATAGGCCGCCACCTCTTCCAAGGTAATGTATGCGCCGCCCTTGTAGATGCGCATCACTTCCCGGCCGTTGGCGTCCGTGATGACATAGGTGCTGCCACCGTCCAGATAGTAAGCGGTGGTATTCCGGACGAATTTTCCCTCCGCCATAGGGCGGTTTTCTGCTTCTGTCACATACTGGCCGGGCACTTCCAGTGAGCCGGACAGCAGACCGTGCAGGCTTCTGTACTTGGCATTGGTCCAGCAGCAGGCAGGGGTGTAATTTGCGTAGAAATTCTCCTTATTGACCGCTGCATAGGGGTCTGCATCCGGACATTGTCCCTCGTGCACCGCAGGGTTAAGAGGGATGATGTTGTCATGATTTTCCGGAGCTTGGGCCGGTGCGCAGGCACTGAGAACAAGCAGTAAAGCAAGCAACAGCAGAAGAAATTTTGTTCGTTTCATAGTAATTTCCTTTATGTAGATTTGCGCCACTATTGTACAATGCCCTTTGAAAAATGTAGGGGCGACTAATAGTCGCCCGCGGGCGGCAGATTGCCGCCCCTACATATAATCTTTGGGGAAGGCAGTTTTTATTTCGCCAGATTTTGAATCCAAACGCCGCTGCGCACCACAAAGTGGCCCACAATACTTTTCACCACATCCGCACACTGGCAGATAAAATACAAAGGGATAATGGGAATATCCGTAAAACGGCTGAGGATAAAGGCCAAAGGCACCAGAAGTCCCCACATAAAGCCGCAGTCAAACAGGAAGGTAATTCCCGTCTTGCCACCGGAACGCAGGGTAAAATAGGCGGCATGGACATAGGCGTTAAAGGGAATCATCACGGCAGAGATCAAAATCAGCCGTCCTGCCAGCAGGGAAACCTCCGGCGTGGTGTTAAACAGCATGGGGAACAGATGGGAACAGGCTGCGGAAATGCCGCCAAAGAGGATACCGGCAGCAACAGAAATTGCCGTCAGCTTCCGGTTGGCAGAGCGCACCTCTTCTTCGCTCTTTCCCGCACCCAACATCTGGCCCATAATGATGCCCACCGCATTGCCCATGGCAATGTAAGCCACGCTGGTCAGATTCCAGATGGTGTTGTTTATATTCATAGCCGGAACGACATCCAAACCGCAGGTGGAGTAGCACTGATTGGCCAGCGCCAGACCGGTGGCAAAAAGAAATTCGTTTAAAAGAATCGGGGAACCCTTGCGGATAATCTCACCCAACAGCTGTCCCGGCACATGCAGGGAGCGGAACGCGCCCTTGATATAAGGGCATTTTCCGCTGTGCAGATGCGTCCATCCGGCAACAATGGCCAATTCCACAAAACGGGAGATCACCGTTGCCAGTGCTGCGCCCCGGACACCCATGGCCGGTATCCCGGCAAAGCCGAAAATCAGGACGAAATTCAGAATCAGATTCACAAATACCGCAACCACGCTGCCGATCATGGGCACCACCGTGTTTCCGGTCTCCCGGAGAGTGCCGGCATAGGCGTTGCACAACGCAAAGGGGAGCAAGCCCCATACGATCACCTGCAAATAGTCCTTGCCATAGCCCAAAATTGCGGCTGCTTCTGTGGGATCTCCCTCACCCTGCAAGTAGATGCCGATCAGCGGAGAGTCGGCCAAAATCAGCACGGCGCACCACACAGCAGTCAGTAAGGTACAGAGCATGACCTTGTATCGGAAGGTATGGCGCACACCCTTTTGGTCCTCGTTGCCGTAGAACTGGGCAGTAAAAATGCCACCGCCGGCATTGGCACCGAAAACACAAAGGTTAAAGATGAACAGCAGGTTGTTGACAATGGATACACCGCTCATCTGTGCACTGCCAACCTGACCGACCATGATATTATCCAGCAGGGAGACGAAGTTGGTAATGGCATATTGAAATATGATGGGCACCGCAATCGCCATTACGCGGCGATAGCACGCCCGGTCACCGATGTATCTTTTGAGCATAAAAACCTCGCAGAAAATTACAGTTCTTCACCGTTCAGGAATACCCGTTTTCCGGTATAGTCGCTGCGGCAGATGATGAAATCCGCCCGGAGACCGGGAGCGATAGAGCCTACCTGATCCTGAACGCCCAAGGCGCAGGCAGGATTATAGGTGGCTGCACGGACCGCATCTGCCTCGGGAATACCGAACAAAATGGCATTGACCATACCCTGATACAGGTTGGTTGCCGCACCGGCAATGGTGCCGTCAGCCAGCTTAGCGACGCCACCGGCAAGGCGCACCGTCTGACCGCCCAGCTCGTACTCACCGTCGGGCATACCGCAGCAGCGCAGGGCATCGGAGATGAGAATCATCCGTTCTGCACCGAACATGGAAAATGCCAGACGGACGGATGCCGGATGTACATGGATGCCGTCGCAAATCAGCTCGGAGCGCACCTTGGGATTTTCCACAGCCGCAGGAATCACACCGGGATTGCGATGGTGGATACCGGGCATGGCGTTGTACAGGTGGGTCAGATGTGTTGCGCCCTTGGAGAAAGCCTCCTTGGCGTGGTCATAATCGGAATCGGTGTGGGCAACGGGCACGGTGCAGAGCTTGCTTGCCTTTTCCACAAACTGGGCTGCGCCGGGCAGTTCCGGGGCGATGTCCACAATGCCAACAATACCGCCGCAGGCATCAAACAGCTCCTGAAAGCCATCAAAATCCGGCTCTTTCAGGTAATCGGCATTCTGTGCGCCACGCTTGGCATAGGAAAAGTAAGGGCCTTCCATGTGGATGCCCAGAATCCGGGCGCAGCCGGCCGGGGCAGCGTCCTGCAATTCCTTGATGTTGCAAAAAGCCTTTTTCAGAACATCATAGGGCAGGGTCATGGTGGTGGGAGCAAAGCCGGTAATGCCGTTCTCGGCAAGGTATTTGGCCTCCCGTTTCAGATCCTCGTAGCAGCCGTCGGATGCATCAGCCAACACGCTGCCGTGGATGTGGCAGTCGATAAGGCCGGGGATGACGGTTGCGCCTTCCAGATCGATGGCATCCTCGGGGATTTCATCAGGCAAAACCGCACCAAAACGGCCGTCCTTTACTTCAAATGCGCCCAGATGAAAGCGCAGATCAGAGCAGAAAATTCGCGCGTTTTTGTAAAACATAGGCTCCTCCTAAAATCAACTTGCCTCTCCCTTTGGGAGAGGTGCCCCGCAGGGGCGGAGAGGGCAAATTTGGACACCCCCTCAGTCAAAAATCAGAGATTTTTGACAGCTCCCCCAGAGGGGGAGCCAAGTTAGAAAATTATTTCCGAATATCCGGCAGGCTGGCCGCAGCAGCGGACTGACCCACACGACGGGTATTTTCATCCGGAAGCATAACCTCGCACTTTTCGTACAGAGCGGGGAATTCATCCTTCAAAACCTGCTGGCAGGTAGAAAGAATGGTGTCGCCGCCCTTACCGGACATAACACGGCCCAGCAGCATCAGATGTCGGATGTCATAGAACTTGTTGTACAGCACCACGGTGTGGGCAAGATAGGTACCGATGTCTTTGAAAACGGCCTGCGCTCTGGCATCGTCGGCTTCCATCAGCTTTTGAACCACTTTCAGCTTCTCCGCAGGAGTCAGCGTCTCGTCCAGTTCGATACCTGCCCGGGGTGCCAGCTTGATGACGGCATCCTGAGAGAAATACTTACAGCCAACGCCGAAGTCGGTGGACCACTCGTCCTGCATGGCGTTTTCGCTGAGGTCTACGGGGGCAAAGGCCAGCTCGGAGATCCAGCCCAGCACATTCTTGTCCTTGTCGACATAGCCCACGGCTTCGCTGGTACCCATGGCAAGGCCCATGATATTGCCGCAGTTCATGCCCATAGCACCGGCCAAAGCGGACACGTCACCGTCGTTGGCAACCACGATGGGCACATCGCCGATTTCCGCAGCAGCGCGGTCGAAAACAGTCTTGACCTCGTCCCAGCGATCCCGGGGTACGCAGTAGAAAATGCTGGAAATCATAGGCGCATTGCCCACGAACACACCGGCGGAAGAAACACCGATGCCGTCCACCCGGGGCATCTTGGATGCAGCGGTACGGAAAGAATCCAGAATGCCCTCGTACTGATAATTGGGATCGGGATTCTTCTTGGGATGCCACACCACTTCCTCGGAGTAGACACACTCGCCATTGATGACAGCGGAAACCTTACGGTCAGATCCGCCGGCATCAAAGCCGATGCGGCAGCCATCCAGATGGCCGCCCAAAGGCTTGGGGGCTTCGTTTGCCTCGGGGCACTTCTCCAAAGGCAGATCCAGAATGGTCAGTTCCTTTTCATACAGCTTCTGGAAGAAGTCATAGTCAAAGGCACGCTCGCCGCTTACGCTGTAAGCGCTTTGCAGTTTCTTGGCAATGTCGCTGCAACCGCAGACATAGACCTTGAAGCCGCCAATGGACCACAGCAAAAACTTCATATACCGCTCCACATAGCGGTAATCAGCCTCTGCCATTTCCTCGGTGCCATGGATAAAGGTGCGGCGGACGGAAATCTGTCCCTCCTGCCGCTCCACAGCAATGGCGATGGGCATTTTTGCGCCCTGCAAATAAGCATCCATCCAGATGCCGAAGGGAATAAACTCCGGATCCAAGGAAGGAACATGCTTCAAATCAAATTTAATGCCTAAGTATTCCATAATACCTCCATTATTTGCTGCGCACATCGTTTCTGACTTTTTCCACGATGCGCTTCATATCTTCCATCTTATCTTCCATATCCGCCACCAGCTTCAGCTGCGTACGGGCACGGACCAGATTATGCTCCGGGTAGGCGATTTTGAAGTACAGGTCGCCGTCGATGTAGTCCTTCAAGAACCGCAGGCCCACTTCCAGCGTCATGATCAACGCGCCCATGGGCAGCATTTCCACTTCCTTATCCGTCAAGGCAGTGGCAGCCTCCAAGAAGCCACGGGTGTATACTTCAAACATATGTAAATCCATGGACATTTTGCTCAGGTCCTGTTCATCCTCCGCGGCGGTAGCTGCGCCAAAACGGATGGAGTCGCCGAAATCGTGAACGCTCAAACCGGGCATGACCGTATCCAGATCCAGCACGCACAGGGATTTTCGGGTTTGGCGGTCCAAAAGCACATTGTTCAGCTTGGTGTCGTTATGGGTCACCCGCAGGGGAAGCTCGCCGGACTGGCGCATTTTCTGCAATGTACCACCCACTTCCTCGTGGGCCAGCACAAAGTTTACCTCATCGCGAACAGCTTCCACACGGCCCAGAGGGTCAATCTCCACAGATGCCTTGAATTGGCGATAGCGGTCAATGGTGTTGTGGAATTCCGGAATGGTCTCGTACAGAGTATCCGCCGGGAAATCCGCCAGAAGCTCCTGAAAACGGCCAAAAGCGATGCCGCTCTGATAGAAATCTTCATCACTTTCCGGGGCATCCAGACAGAAGCCCTTCATAAAGTCGTACATGCGCCAGAAATCTCCATCAGGGTCCCGATGATAGGGTGTACCCTTTTTGGTCTGAATGAAATGCATGGCCATCCGGGGGTCTTCCACCCGCTCCCGCAGATAGTCCGTAACGGCGATGACGTTGGACATTAACCGGATGGGATGCCGGAACACGTACTTATTGATTTTTTGCAAAATATATTCGGCACCGGTATCAGTGGTGACCTTGAATGTGCTGTTAATGTGGCCGTGGCCGAATTCCCGCCAGGAAACGGCCGTTCCGTTCAGTTGAAAAGCAGCGGTCAGTTGGGGAATATGCATAAAATCACCTCAAAATAAATTTGCCCAGTAAAAGGCTATTACTATATAAATTCTATCACACCTACATAAAAAAAGCAATCTAAAAAGCAACTTAGGCGCATTGCAGCATTCTGCAACGCGCCTAAGCTTATTCGTCCTTGTTCTCGCCGGTATCCAGCGAGTTGATGAGTTTCAGCATTTTTGCGCCATAAGTGATGGAATCGTCCAGCGCCCATTGCAGTTGGGGCGTATGCCGCAGCTGCAAAGCCGCACCTAACTCCCGGCGGAGATACCCCGCGGCGGATTCCAAGCCCTTGATAGCATCCTTGGACTTGTTTTCCTCCAAGAAGCTCACATAAATTTTTGCAAAACGCAGATCCGGGGTGGTTTCCACCCGGGTGATGGAGATCATGGTGCCGCTGACCCGGGGGTCTTTGACATTACGCAGAAGGTCAGCAAGAGCCTTCTGGATCTCCTCGTTGATTCGGTTGATTCGATTGGATGCCATAATTCATCCTCCTTTGTGGCAATTCCGCCACGCCGCACAGGCGGCGCGGCGGAAGAAAACATTACTGCTTAATTTCCTGCATGGCGAAGCATTCAAATACGTCGCCCTCTTTCAGGTCGTTGAACTTTTCGATGCTCATACCGCACTCATAGCCGGCAGTGACTTCCTTAACAGCATCTTTGAAGCGCTGCAAGGAGCCCACATTGCCCTCGTGAATGACGATATTGTCACGCAGGACACGAACTTGGGCATCCCGGGTGATCTTGCCGTCCTTGACCATACAGCCGCAGACCGTACCGATGGCGGAGACCTTGTAGGTCAT
>JAZORJ010000024.1:0-2145 GCA_045656525.1 Faecousia sp.
TTGGTCCAGTCCTTGATAACGGGGAATTCCTCGGTACCGTCGACCTGTGCTTCTGTGTAGGCCTTCCAGAAAGTGCCACCGGTGACCTCGGTCATCTCTACATTGTAGGAGATCAGCCGGGGGTTAACAGTGCGCAGCTTAGTAAGCGCGCTGGGATTCAGTTTGATAAACTCTGCCATAATGATTTTGCTCCTTGTGTTGAAAAGATTGCTGACTTGTGCTAAAAAGCACAATTGCTATGCTAAAATATTATAACACACGACCATTTTAATGTAAATAGTTTTAAAAATGAAAGGCTCGCCAAACGGCGAGCCTGTTGTCGTTATTTATAAAGACTGGGGAAGCTGATTGCCAAAGAGATCACACAGATAGATCAGACCTCTGGGCAGGTGGAAGGGATCCTTTACGGGCAGAGCGGCAGACTGACCAATATTGCCGTCGCCATCCAGCCAGTTGTACCAATCACCATAGCCGTTGGGATAGTGGGAGAAGGCGTATTCGTTGACCTTCTTGTGCATATCCAGGAACCAGGAATCCTTGGTGTGCTTCCAGGCATAGGCGGTGGCGACCAGGGTCTCCACCTGCACCCACCAGGGCTTATAGGTGGGCTTGCCCCAGAAGATGGGCTCCTTGCCGTCAATATCCAAGGCCAGCCGCAGACCGCCTTTTTCGGCATCCCATGCCAGCTCAATATGCCGGCGGATGATGTGACAGCATTTTGCGATGTTTTCCGGCTCGTTCCACTGCTCAAAGATATTGATCAGGAACCACATGCACTCAATGGCGTGACCGGGGACACAGGATCTACCCTCGGGGGTGTCGGAAAAACTGCCGTCCACATAGACAAATTCCAAAATGGCATCCTTTTCTGCTACATAGAACTTGTTCAGCACTTCCGTGGCAAGGTCGTGGGCGATATTTATGATATCCTGCCGGCCGGTGGCCACACCAAGGCAGTTATAGAAGAAGGCGTAGCACATGTTCACACCGTGGGTCTTCATGCCGTCGGGGATCACATAGGGCGCAACTCGATAACTGCCGGGACGCTGGATACGATCCCATGTGTTTTCGAAGGTTTCCAGAGCGATTGCCTTGGCTTCTTCATTGCCGGTGGCAATGTAGTACTCGGTCATACCAGCCAGAACAAAGCCGTCAACATAGATGCTGATATCGTCATCCAGCATATTGCCGTCGCCGTCAAAGAGGTAATTCCACTTGCCGTCGGCGCTTCTGCCGGTGCTTTTCAGATAATTGAAAAGGCCGGTGGCGCGTTCCAGATATTCCGGCTTCTTTTCAATGCGGTTATACATTGCGGAGTAAGTCCACAATGCCCGACCCTGAGACCAAATGTACCGGTCACGGGACAGCACAGTGCCGTCCTCGGCCAGACAATTGTTGATCGCACCGCTGGCATCACCGGAGTGTTTCAGCCAATAGGGCATGACTTCCTGATTCAGAGCATGACTGTACTGCTCAAAATAGCTTTGGAATAAGTTTTTCATGGATTAAACTTCCTTGCTCTTGGTAGCGATTTCCATCAGGCACTTGGCAATGAATTCATCCGGAGTCATTGCGCCAAGATCCTCGCCCTTACGGGTGCGGACGGAAACCGTGCCGTTTTCCATATCCCGGTCGCCAATGACCAGCATATAGGGAACCTTTTGCAGCTGTGCTTCCCGGATCTTATAGCCCAGCTTTTCGCTGCGGCAGTCAGCCTCTGCGTGGATATTTACGCTTTCCAGCTTGGCAACCAGCTCCTTAGCGCATTCGTGAGCCCGGTCGGTGATGGGCAGTACCTTTACCTGCGTGGGCATCATCCACAAAGGCAGAGCACCGGCATAACGCTCGATGAGGTAAGCCAGCGTCCGCTCGTAACAGCCAAGGCTGGTACGGTGGATGATATAGGGGATCTTCTTCTGACCGTCGGCATCGGTGTACTCCATACCGAATTTCTGCGCCAGCAGCATATCGATCTGAATGGTGACGATGGTATCTTCCTTGCCAAAGACGTTCTTGTACTGGATATCCAGCTTGGGGCCGTAGAAAGCAGCTTCGTCGATGCCGATCTCGTATTCCACACCCAAATTATCCAAAATATCGCCCATTACGCGCTGTGCTTCTTCCCACTGCTCAGCAGTGCCTTCA
>JAZORJ010000025.1:0-4221 GCA_045656525.1 Faecousia sp.
GCTGCGGCCGGTCTGATCGCCACCCTTGCAAACTCCATCGCCACCTTCGAAATGATGAAAAACATGGATAAACGGGGCAAGGTGGTCAATGTGGCATTTGCCGTCAGCGCCGCCTTTGTATTTGGTGACCATATGGGCTTCACTGCCGGTTTTGCCCCGGATATGCTCCCGGCGGTGATCATCGGCAAGCTGGCAGGCGGCGTGAGTGCCGTGGTCGTTGCCTTGCTGCTGACGAGAAATCGTTCGGCTTAACATTTGAACCCAAATACCCCCCCCCGGGGGGAGGGTGGATTCCATTTTACTTTTCAAAAGTAAAATGGAAGACGGGTGAGGAATGGCGAAAAGCCGGATATTTAAGGAAGCCCGACAGGTCAGAAAACCACCTAGATTACTGCCCGTATTCCTCATCCGACCTCGCTACGCTCGGCCACCTTCCCCTCGGGGGAAGGTTGTGAGAATTATCAAATATTAAGGAGTGTGAAATATGGAATATCGGGAAGTAACCTACCTTGCCGTTGCACTTCGGATCGTGCTGGCCGTGCTTTGCGGCGGCGCGTTGGGCTTGGAGCGCGGCATGAAGCACAGACCTGCCGGTATGCGTACCTATATGCTGGTGTGCGTGGGTGCATGCCTGATTATGTTAACCAATCAATACCTGTTCCAAGTCACCCAGACCGGTGACCCCATGCGTTTGGGCGCACAGGTGGTCAGCGGCATCGGCTTCTTGGGCGCAGGCACCATTGTGGTCACCCGGTACAACCGGATCAAGGGTCTGACCACCGCTGCCGGACTTTGGTCCGCTGCCGGTGTGGGTCTTGCGCTGGGTGTGGGCTTCTATGAAGCCGCTTTGGTTGCAGGACTGGCCATTTTTGTGGTTATGACGCTGCTGCAACGCTGGGATGACAATCTGCACAGCAAAACACGGGCGGTGGAAATTTATGTGGAGCTGACAGAGGGTATCACCGTAGGCTCGTTTATTCAAAAACTGCGTGATTTTGATCTGCAAGTCAGCAATATCCAGATGGAGCAAAGCGCTACGGAAAACAACAGCCGGGGCATGATCGCCACGCTGAAAGCAAAAAAGCGCATCAAGCACGAGGAATTGATGGAGAAGATCCGTCAGATCAACGGTGTGCAGTACTTAGAGGAACTGTAAAGAAAAAACGGGCGGAAGAGGGTGTTCCTCTTCCGCTTTTTTTATGACATTTTTTCCTTGGAGTGATTGTCAAAAAATATCAGGCATGTTATAATGACATAAATTTTACTTCTTCGAGGTGAGAAAGCGTGATATTCAGCAAACATATCAACCGATATTATCTGAAATACGGCCCCATGCTTTTGCTGGGTCTGATCGCGTTGGTAGCTGTGGACTATCTGCAATTGGAGATACCCAAGCTCTACGGTGCGGTGATCGACGGCATGAAATCCGGCACGGTGATCGGTCCGGACGGTGCGGTGATCCCCTTTGACATGAACTATGTGCTGGACGAGATCTGCATTCCCATGGTCACGGTCATTATTGCCCTGATCTGCGGTCGTTTTTTGTGGCGTATCTGTTTTCTGGGTTCTGCGGTAAAGCTGGAAGAACAGCTTCGCAACCGGATGTTTGATCACGCAAAAAAGCTGAGCCGGGAATACTATCAGGTGAACAAAGTGGGCGACCTGATGAGCCTGTTCACCAACGATCTGGATACGGTGCAGGAGTGCTTCGGCTGGGGCATTATGATGTTCTTTGATGCAGTGCTTCTGGGTCTGCTGGCCATTAACGACATGCTCCGCATGAGTCCTATGATGACCCTGCTGTGCCTGATCCCCATGGCCTTTTTGATGGCATCTGCCACCATCGTGGGCAAACGGATGACAGAAAAATGGGACGCCCGTCAAGAGGCATTCTCCAAGCTGTCCGATTTCTCTCAGGAGAGCTTCTCCGGCATCGCCGTGATCAAGGCCTTTGTCAAGGAAGCCAAGGAGCTGTGGGCGTTCAAAAAGCTCAATGTGGAAAATGAAGAAACCAACATGGCGCACACAAAGACCGCGGTGACCTTCCGGGTGCTGGTGACCATGTTCGTGGAAAGCGTGATCTGCATCATTCTGGGCTACGGCGGATATCTGGTCTATCAGGGCGAGTTCACCGGCGGTCAGCTGATGGAATTCATCGGCTATTTCAACGCAGTGATCTGGCCTGTAATGGCGGTTTCCGAGCTGATCGACATGACATCCCGTGGTCGTGCCTCCATGAAGCGTCTGGAAGAACTGCTGGACGCACCCATCCATGTGCAGGACAAGCCCGGTGTTGCGGATTTGCAGGATATCAAGGGCAATATTGAATTCCGGAATTTGACCTTCCGGTATCCCGACGGCGAGTTTGACGCCCTGCGGGATGTGTCCTTTACTATTAATGCAGGCGAGAATGTGGGTCTGGTTGGCAAGACCGGCTCCGGCAAGACCACTTTGGTGGATCTGATTCTGCGTACCTACAATGTTCCCGACGGCACGGTGTTCATCGACGGTCACGATGTGAATGAGGTTTCCATCCGCTCTGTCCGGGAAGGCTGTGCCTATGTACCCCAGGACAATTTCCTGTTCTCTGATACCATTGAAAACAATATCGCCTTCGGCGTGGAAGGTCATAACCTAGACAAGGTCACTGCTGCTGCAAAGCTGGCGGACATCCACAGCAATATTGCAGAATTCGGCAAGGGCTACGATACCATTCTGGGTGAACGGGGCGTTACCGTTTCCGGCGGCCAGAAGCAGAGAATTTCCATCGCCCGGGCGCTTATGAAGGATGCTCCTATCCTGATTCTGGACGATTCCGTTTCTGCGGTGGATACCAAAACCGAGACCACCATTCTGTCCAATCTGCGGCAGACCCGTGCCGGCCGCACCACCATCCTCATTGCACACCGGATCTCCACCATCGAGAAGATGGATAAGATTCTGTTTGTTGACGACGGTGCGCTGGCGGCTGTGGGCAGCCATCAGGAACTGTATGAAACCAATGCTGAATACCGGAAGATGGTAGATCTGCAACGGTTGGAAGAAGCGGAAGGAGGTAACGGCGATGCGTGAGTATTTACCCATTTTGATCGTGGGCGGCATCATTGGCCTGTTCACCACCTTTTTCCTTATTGCCTACGCCATTTTGCGCAAGCAAAAAGAGGATATGACGGACCGGGATCGGAATATGTCCGACAAGGAGATCGTCACCCGGCTTCTGCGCTACGCAAAGCCCTACTGGAAGAGCTTCATTGCGGTGTTCTTCATCATGCTGTTTTCCATCGTGTACGAAGTGGTTTCCCCCCTTCTGATGGGCAGCCTCACCAAACTGATCCAGCAGGACAGCTTCCAGCTGAACCAGTTGTTTACGCTGGTGGGCGTATATGCCGGTATTCTGATCGTATCTTTGATCTGCACCTATTTGCAGGCCATGATCCTGCAAAAAACCGGCCAGAAGATCCTGTCCCAGATTCGTCTGGATGTATTCACCAAGGCGGAGCAGCTCAGCCATGAGCAGCTGAATAATATCCCCGTGGGCAAGCTGGTCACCCGTGTCACCAACGACCCCAACGCCATTTCCTTTATGTTCACCAACATTCTGGTAACGTTGGTGAAAAACTCCATGGTCGTGGTGGGTATTTTGGTCGCCATGCTGCTGGACAACTACGCCCTGACCCTGATGGTGCTGTGCTTTGTGCCCTTCGTGGTGATATTCACCATGATTTTCCGCAAGTTCTCCCGTCGGGTGCACCGGCAGGTGAGCAACTGCACCACCGATATCAACACCTATCTGTCCGAAAACCTCTCCGGCATGAAGGTCACCCAGATCTTCAACCGGGAAGCGGAAAAGATGGAGGATTTTGCCGCCCGCAGCCGCAAGCTGAGAAAGGCAAAAATGGGCCGTATGTATGTCTTCGGCATTTTCCGTCCCATGGTGTATATGCTGTTCGTGTCCAGCCAGCTGTGCCTGTTCTACTTCGGTGCAAAGGGCTATATTCAAGAGACTTCTTTCATGGGTCAGATGATCGACAGCTTCACTGTGGTCACCTTCTACGGCTATATTTCCCGGTTCTTTAACCCCATCCAGACGCTGGCGGAGCAGTTTGATATGCTGCAACGAAGCTTTGCCTCTGCGGAAAAGATCTTCACCATTCTGGACATGGAGCCCACGGTTGTGGACGAACCGGATGCCATCGAGCTTCCGGAAATCAAGGGTGAGAT
>JAZORJ010000026.1:0-5022 GCA_045656525.1 Faecousia sp.
AATTCTTCCAAAACAACGGTTGCAGTGTGCTCTATGCAGAACAGCGTGGTCAAGGCGGCAGCGGCGGAGACCACATGGGTTTTGGATTGACCGAGCGATACGACTGTCTGGACTGGATAAATTGGGTAAATCGTAAGATCAAAAAACGGATTCCCGTCTATTTGTGCGGTGTTTCCATGGGTGCCTCTACGGTGCTGATGGCCGGTGGACTGGACCTGCCCCCAAATGTGCGGGGCATTCTGGCCGATTGTGGCTTCACATCCACCGTGGATATTTGGAAGCATGTGGCAAAACAGGCGCACCTTGCCTATCCTGTGTACGGCGGCACAGCCGGTAAGCTGGCAGAAAAACGGCTGCGCATCCCGGTGGATGCGGATTCCTGTCCCCAATCCCTCACCCGATGCCGAGTACCGGTTTTATTCGTCCATGGCACGGAAGACCATTTTGTCCCCATCGACATGACTTATAGAAACTACCAAGCCTGCGCAGCCCCTAAACGGCTCTTTGTTGTCCCCGGTGCGGAGCATGGAATGAGTTACCTGACAGATCCACAGGGCTATGAAAACGCGGTGAAATCCTTCTGGATGGAATTTGATAAATAAAAATAAAGGGATACCCGGTTCGGGTATCCCGTTATTGGTGCCGGTGGCCGGACTCGATTTGCATTTTTCTGCCTTGCAGAAAAATTATAGTGTCGCCGGGGTGGGACCCGGCGAGCAACAGTCCACCGGACTGTTGCATCTAAATTGGTTCGGCTCCAGCTTTCTCATACATAAGAAAAGAACGACCCCAATGGGGTCGTTCTTTTCTTGGTGCCGGTGGCCGGACTCGAACCGGCACGCTGTCGCCAGCGGTGGATTTTGAGTCCACTACGTCTACCATTCCATCACACCGGCATCGGTGCTTTGATAGTATAATACACTTTCTTAAAAAATGCAAGAGGTAAATTTCAAATATATTTAAATATTACAAAACCAATATGCCATCAGGAGTTTTCCATGTCGCCGTTGTTAGCGGCTCCTCGCAATGACAGCAAAAAGAGGCTTATTCTTTAAGATTTTCTTACGATTCCCGAAAAAAGCTGAAAATTCGACAAAATTTGCTATAATATCCAAAAAACCACGAAAAGGAATAGGAATATGAAAGAATTTTTCGGTATTGGCGGTTATCAGCGCACCCCGGAGGGCGCTTTTTCATGGCAGCATTTGCTGTTCGTCTCCTGTCTGATGGTGGCGATGGTTGTCCTATCCGTGTGGCTGGGCAAGACCAATCAAAACAAATCCGACCGGCAAAAGAATCTGGTTCTGATCTGGGCCGCCATTTTGATCGACGGCTTTGAACTGGTAAAAATCGTTTTGGCCTGTGTCGAGGATATCGATGCATGGCGGCGGATGCTCCCCCTGTTCCTGTGCAGCATCCAACTCATTGCCATCCCCATGGCCGCCTTCACAAAGGGTCGCATCCGGGAAGCATCTCTGGATTTCGTAAGTGTGTTCGGCCTGCTGGGAGCTGTCCTCGGCACCTTCGGCGCAACCCAGAATTACAACGCCTACCCTGTTATGTCCTTTACCAATGTAGTCTCCGGCATCACCCACACCATTTCCGGCTTCGCCGCGCTGTATATTATGATCTCCGGATTGGCCAGCATGAAGCGCAAGAATATATGGATTACCTTCTCCATTTTGCTCACCTTCTGCGTGGCCGCTTATACTGCCAATGTTCTTGTGGATTACAACTATATGTTCCTGATGGCCGGTGACGGCACGCCCTACGACATTTTGTTTAACTTGGTCAGCGGCCATCCCGTATTTTATCCGGTATCTGTCGTGGCGCTGTTTGTGGTCTATGTCTGGGCCTTTTACGGCGTATGGCACTTGGTCGAAAACAAGAAAAAGCAACTCGCAGCTGTATAAGGAAAAGCACCGGTATCCGGTGCTTTTTTTCTTGCAAATCGCCCCGTTTTGTCCTATAATAAGAGGACGAAAGAAGGTGCATCCTATGAAAGCGTGGCAGCATTTTAAAACGATCACCCGGCATCGCTGGTTGGTGCGGGGCGGCTGTTTCCGGGTGGGACTGTATTGGCAGGGTCTGACCCACGATCTAAGCAAATACTCCCCCACAGAATTTAAGACCGGTGCCCGGTATTTCCAAGGCGACCGCAGTCCCAATTCCGCCGAGCGTGCCGAAAAGGGCTATTCCGAAGCATGGATGCACCATAAAGGCCGCAACCGTCATCACTATGAATACTGGACGGACATGAATCCCAAAACCCGCACCTATGAATCCGTGCAGATGCCTCGCAAATATATGGTGGAGCAGTTTATGGATCGCCGGGCTGCCTGTAAGGTCTATCAGGGAAGTGCCTATACCGACGCCTCTGCCTATAACTACTTCATGACCAGTCATGAGCGGCTTCGCATGCACCCGAACAATCAGCAGGAAATGGAATTTCTGCTGGACATGCTGGCAAAGAAGGGCGAAAAACGGACTTTCTCCTATATTCGACGCAATGTTCTGAAAGGAAAACCTTTCCCTTGGGAAGCCAACGCGGAATAAAATGATCATTCTGGGGAAAAGTAAGTGCGTACCGAGAGATTTTTTCGCAAAAGAGGAAAAAACTTCTTGACTTTTCTTGGAAGATGGGTATAATAATATCCGCATAGAGGATTTGTGTAACGGTAGCACACCGGACTCTGACTCCGTTTGCGGGGGTTCGAATCCCTCATCCTCTGCCAAAAAATCACCAACCACTTCTGTGGTTGGTGAATTTTTATCATCGGATGGGATTCGAAGAGGACGGCCCCACCGAAGGTGGGGCAAAAAACATGCCGGGGGCATGTTTTTTAGTCCGGGGGAGAATCCATTGATTGATGGACGCAGGCCGTAGGCCTGTGGACAGCAATCAATCTCCGTAATGTAAATCGAATCCCTCATCCTCTGCCGCTTGCAGAATATTGCAATATATGCTATGATTTCTATTGAGGTGAACGCAATGAGAGAAAACCACTTATGGAATCGAGCAAAAGAAGTTCAAATCCAGACATCGTCTGATATTGTGGGTAATTTTGATATTGGTTTTGATGATAAGATTCCAGAAGAAACAAAAGATGCATTGATGAAGTTTGTATACTGGGTTGAAGATAATTTCTACCTACCTGTAACCTTGTGGGTAGATTTCAAGTATAATCATTATTTAATTGATCGAGCCGGAAAGCGGGTTGGCTATCTTTTTTATTGGGCTGACTTTGTATCCTATCCCGTCTTTGATAATGCGGATAATATTCCGGTGATTGAATTACCGGTTAGAACGGAATATTGGACGATTGAGGAAATCCTAACATCATTCATTGAAGCAATTACGCAGTATTACGCCTGGCTGACAAATACTATTACAGACAATGCCGAGACAGATGAGAGTGAAATTGAAGAAGTACTTCAATCTTATTTAAGTGAATGCGCAAAATAACCAGTTGACACCTATCCTCAAAAAAGACCACCCTCTCGGGTGGTCTTTCCTTATTTCTCCGTCAGGGCATCGATCGCCGCTAAAATCTGCGCATCGTCCCCATCTTCCCCCAGCGCGATCTCCACATCGGGAGTGATGCCGATCTTATCCAAGCTCTTACCGTTTGGCGTATAGTATTTGCCGATGGACAGGCCTACTGCCGATCCGTCCGGTAGCATGAAGGTACTCTGGAAGTAGCCCTTTCCGCTGGTCTTCTCACCAACGATCACAGCCGCATCATATTCCATCATCGCCGCGGCAAAAAATTCCGCCGCTGAGTAAGAATCCGCATTGACCAAAACCGCCATAGGAATGTCCAGACAGGCCGCATCCGACGTGTCCGTATGCTCATTTCCGGCATAGTCCACTGTTGTAAAGAGCTTTCCTTCCGGAAGCAAATAATCCAGTATTTTGACCAGCTCAGCGGCATATCCCCCGGGGTTGTTCCGCACATCAAAGATCAGCTTCTGCGCGCCCTGCCCTATCAATTCTTCAATGGCCGCTATGGTTTCCGCTGCGCAGTTGGTGTTGAAATTGGCAATGGTCACCAAGCCAATATTGTCTTCCAGCATCTGCCCTGTCGCCACCACCGTGCGAATCGTCCGCCGGGTCACGGTGATGGTCTGCTCGGCCTCCCCGCGACGGACGGTGATATCCACCGTAGTGTTCTCTTCTCCACGGATCAGCGTTTGAATATTCTCCAAACTCATGCCCAGAATGGACTGGCCACTCACGGCCACGATCCGGTCCTCTGCCTGAACGCCTGCTTCCTCCGCCGGTCCACCGACAGTCACTTCGATTATACGAATGCTCCCATCTTCTTCCGGCGTGATCGTCACACCAATACCCACATAGGCATTGTTCATCTGCTCCATATACTCGGCGTATTCCACCGCAGGGATATAATAGCTCCACCGATCTCCCAGCGCAGCGATCATAGCGGCGGCAGCCGCATCTTCCATGGCTACCTTATCCACTTCGCCGATGAAGCAATGATCTATCAGTTCTTCCAAGGCCTGCAATTTCGGTTGATTCTTCCGATTTACCAAAAAAATACCCAGCATTACAGCCACAGTCACAGTAACTGACACCAGTGCCACCAAGGCATGGGATAGTATTTTATTCCACTTTTCGTTTTTCACAAACTCACCTCAATAGAGAATTCCCACAGCCCCGCAGGGCTGTGGGACATTACTTATTTTACGTACCGCAAAGGATTGACATACTCATATTTCCCCAAAGAGGAATTATACACCTGGATGCCAAAATGTAAGTGATTACCCGTAGACGAGCCGGTAGAACCGACACAACCGAGCTCCTGACCGGCACCAACAAAATCGCCTACTTTTACATAGGGTCTTTTGCACATGTGCATGTATACGCTTCTAAAACCGTCCACATGGTCGATGACGACCCAGTAGCCCGCACTGTCGTCCCAACCGGAAATTACCACCACACCCGGACGCGTGGCATAAATGGGGGTGTGTCCGATGGCGAAGTCCACGCCCTTATGCATT